>JAFWWV010000015.1 GCA_017523305.1 Clostridia bacterium | reverse complement strand
GTTAAAACACTTTTTGTTCCGTCAATTTCTTCTTCAGTCATAATACCAGTTGTTTGTAAAATTTTTACAGCACGTTTTGAAGCGTTAAACTCAACAGGTAATGTAACAAGGTTTACTAAAACTGATAAACCAAAAACTATAACACCACTCCACATAAAAATATTACCAATATTGCTACCATCAATACTAATACCAAAGTTAAATATTAAACCAACAATAACAAGTGGCCATAGTAAGTTTGAAGCAAAGTTAGTTAGTGGAATTAAAATTCTTCTTAATTGGTAAGGACCATATTTTTCTTTACGTTGAAGTGCGTGACCAAATTCGTGGCAAGCAACACCAAGTGCAGAAACTGATGTTGAAGAATAAACACTATCTGATAAACAAATACGGTTGTTTCTTGGGTCAAAGTGATCGTTTAAATGACCATGAATTTGTGTTACTTGAATGTCGCCCATATCTGCTGCGCCAAGCAACCTTTTAATAAACTCTGCTGCAGTAAGGCCTGAACCTGTAAAATACTCAGCATATTTTTTGTAAGTTGAGTTTACTTTTGCTTGTGCCCATGAAGCAAAAATAATTCCAGGCAATAATATAATGCCCATAATATAATAATCAAGATACATTTTAAAATACTTCCTTTAAAATAAACTTCATAAAAAAAGTATATCTTATTTTAATTTTTTTATCAAATAATTAAGTGCTTATAAATTTATTAATTTTCATATATATTTTCAATTTTATTTTGATTATTTATTTTTACATTAAAAATTTTTGCTATGCTAGGGGAAAAGTTATAAATTAAAGCAATTTCTTCACAGTTAAAAGTAGGTGATAGTGTTTGACTAACACTATTAAAGTTTCCAAAAAATTTTTCGAAATGTATATCGGTTAATTTATTTGATAATTCGGGTGTTAAATAATTTCTAGCCAATTTATAGTTTTTTATTTTAATGGCTTCAAAAAAAGCATAAGGTATAAATTCTTTATGTTTTGCAATTAAAGGTAAGTCATAATTATATGCAAGTAAAATTTCTTCAATATAATTATTTTCTTTTTTATAATTTGTTACTATGCCGTGACCTGCAAAATCAAATAAATTTTTATATGTAGAAATATCTTCATTTTCTACTTCTAAAATATCTACAATATTTTTACTTAATAAAAAATATTTTTTATTTTCATACCTAACAGTAAAAACTAAATATTTATTTGTGTTTGTTTTTGCATAACCAAGTAAAATATTTTTACTAGTTAAAAGGTTAAGATTTAAAAATTTTTCGGTATTTTCAATTTCAAAAAAACTGTTTTCGCTACTAATTTTTATATTGCAAAAATCGTTTTTTAACCAACTTATAGAGTGCTCAGTTTCGCCAAAACTAATAGTTTGAGTTTTACTTTCAAAACTACTAGGAAAACAAAATAAAAAAGGCTCAACCGTTAATAAATAATTGTTATCAGGAAAGCAAATTATTTCGGTTTGTTTTTTATTGCTAGTTAAATTGTTGTTGATAAAACTAAGTTTGCAGGCAAAAGGTAAAGAGTTTTTATTTTCTTCGTCGGTGGGGTAAAAACTAAGGGGTAGAACATCTAAATCTTTTATTAAAAAAGTATGAAGTTTATCTTTATTTAAAAGTTGTTCAAAATTATTTGATTTTACTAAGCAGTTAAAGGTGGGTTTTATGTGTAACATATATTCCATTTTTTTCTTGTCCTTTTAATTTTATATTTTTATGCAAGCATAAAATGGATTTATGTATATATTCAAAAAACTTGGTTAATAATTAAGGTATAAATTTTTTAAGGGGCAAATAAATGACAAATAAAAAATTAGAAAAAATAAAGACCTTGTTTTTAAATCTTCAACAATTAAAACAAAATAAAAATATAAGTTTAAACAAAGCAATAGAAAAAGTTTCGGGGGTTATGAAACTTAAAAAGGAAAGTGCAAGAAATTATTATTACAAAAGTTTAAATTTTTTAAGGCAGAATAATCAACTTGCAATTAGTATGGGTATTGATTTAAACAACTTTAATAAAAAAGGTTTTGAAAGATTTGAAAACAATAAAAAGCAAGATATGTTTGAGTTTATTTCTAACAATTTAAAAAAAGGCAAAAGTGTAAGACAAAGTTGCTTAGAGTTAGCAAACAACGATGCAAAACTAATGTTAAGATATCAAAACAAATTTAGAAATATGCAAAAACAAAAAAGTAAAAAAGGGGAACAAACAACAATGCAACAAAATGTAATTAATATAAGCAAAGCAAAAAAAGATATTACAAAAAAAATAACTGAAAGTGAAATTAATTCACTGTTTTTAGGTTTAGTAAAAATAATAAAAAAATCAGCACAAGAAAATGCTGATGAAGAATTAAAAACAGAGTGCAAGCAAGCAACACAAAATTTCAGGCAAACTTTAATTGATTTAAATAAACGAGAAGTAGAACTTAAAAAAGCACTTGAAATAAATAATGAGTTAAATTTAAAAGTAGAAAGTCAGCAACAACAAATATGTTTATTGCTTGATAAACTTTCACGACGCAAACTGGGTTCTTTAGAAAAAAAGAGTAGAGATAAATTTGCAAAACTTAAGGGGTTTGGCAAAAAAGATAAAACAGATAATATTCTTTGAAATTTTAATAAATGTTTGATATGATATAATTGTATGATATCAAACATTTTTTATGGAAAAACCAATTACGATTGTGTAGAAGGGTTAATTGAAAAGTTAAAACAAAATTATTTTAACGACCCTGACGCACAGCACTTATTTATTGTACCAGATAGAATTTCGGTATTAACAGAAGTGAAAATTTTTAATAAGTTAAACATTGATAGTACTTGTAATATAAGAGTACTAACTTTATCACGTCTTGCTTCAATTGTTGTTGAAAATATGCCTGTAATACCAAAAACTTCTAGTTGTATGATATTTCAAAAGTTGCTTAAAGATAATAGACAAAACTTAAAGTGTTTTAATAAACATATTGATAGTGATTTAGCAACTTGTTTATTTGATACAGTTAGTCAATTTAAAAGTTGTAGAATACCTATTGAACAAGTTTGCGTTAACACTAAAAACAAAATTTTAGAAGATAAATTAAGTGATATCGCTTTGCTTTATAGCGAGTATCAAAAACACTTAAAAAACAATAACTTAATTGATAGTTTAGATAGGTTAGATTTTGTTAGCGAGTTAGTTAAAAATAATGACTTTATAAAATCTAGTTATATTTACATAGGCAACTTTGATAGTTTTACTTTTCAAGGTTTTCAAATTATTGGCAGTATTATGAAAGTTTGCCGTGAGTTTAATATAGGTCTTGTTCAAACAGATAGTTTAGTTAATGCTCACATTTACGACGAAGTTTTTAAAAACAATATTTTAAAACTTTTTGAAGTTAACAACATTGAACCACAAGTAGTAATGTGCCGTGAAAATGTAAGTGGAGAGTTTAAACATCTTCAAGATAATTTATTTGGTTTTAACAACTATCAAATAAAAATAAAGGAAAGCAAAATAAAACTTTTTGAAGGTAAAACTTTTGAAGAAGAAGTTTTAAATTGTGCAAGCAAAATTAAAGATTTAATTATAAATAAAAAATATAAATTTAGTGACTTTGTTGTTTGTGTTTGTTCCCTTGCAAAAAGGGCAAAAGTTGTTGATAAAATTTTTAAGCAATACAACTTTAGTTACTATATTGATAGCGCAGTAAATTTTAACGAAAGTGTTTTAATAAGATTTTTAAATTGTTTAGTTGATGTAGTAACTGAAAACTTTTCAAGGGTTAGTGTTTTATCACTTCTTAAAAACGCTTTAGTAGAAGTTGATAGAGAAGCAATAGAAGACTTTGAAGATTATTTAATTAAATATAATTTAAGTGATTTATATTCAATTAAAAATAGTAATGTTTCTTCTAGCAAATTTTACGAAAACTTTAATAGTGTAAGAAATTATTTATTTGAAATACTTTCTACTTTTATAACAGATGTTGAATCTGCAAAAACTTACAAAGAATTTATTGATGCTTTTGAAGGTGTTTTGGTTAAACTAGAAGTATCTCAAAAACTTATGAATTTTGCTACAACTTATACCAGTCAAGGCAACATAAAGCAAGCAAAACTTTTTGAACAATACTACAGTAATTTAACTGAAATTTTTGATAACTTACGTGAAGTTTTAGGTAAAGAAGAATGCGATTTAAAATTGTTTCACTCTACAATTTTAAGTGGTGTATCTTCAACAAAAATTTCTACAACTCCACTTTCAACCAACTCACTTTTTGTGGGTGATAGTAGCACAAGTTTTTATGACAAATCAAAAGTATATTTTGTTTTAGGTGCTGACGAAAAATCATTTCCATTTACCCTAAACGATTGTGGTTTAATTTCTGATAAAGAAATTAGTCAACTTAGCGATAGTTATAAACTAGAACCAACAGTTGCAAGTATTAATTTAAAAGAAAGATTTAAATGTTTTGAATTATTATTAAAGCCTACTGAAAAATTATTTTTAAGTTATAACTATCAAGAAAATGGTGCACAAAAAAGTAAAATATTAAATGATGTTTCAAAAATGTTTTCGTTAGAAGATGAGTTTGGTGGTTTTGATGTTTTACCTTTTGATAACTATGAAAGTGAAGACTTTTTAATTAAAAACAACAATTTAAAAACAGCAAGAAACAATGCTTTAGTAAATATTCGTGGTGTATATGATGGCAACTATCAAGTTGACGAAAAATGCAACACTTTATTTAATGCTGTAAATAGTGAAAAAGAAATAGATTTAAAGTTATTTGATTTTAAAAATGATATTAAATTAAAAAAGAATTATTTCTTTGGTAAAAACACAGTAAGTGTTTCGCAAGTAGAAAGTTTTATGTCTTGTCCTTTCTTACATTTTGTAAGATATGGTTTAAGGTTAAAAGAAAAAGACGAAGGCGAATTAGATAGATTAAACATCGGTACAATATTGCACGATATTGCAAAAGATTTTAGTGATAAAAACAAACTACCAATTGATGATAGTTTAGTTAAAGGTTGCGCTACTAAATCTTTTGATAAAGTTATGTCTGGCGAAGTTTTTGAAAGTATTAAAAATAATCCTATGAACAAGGTTTTAATTCAAAACCTTTTACAAGAAGCAATTAGATTTTGTAGTGTTTTAAATTATCAAGCAAAATATTCAAAATTTAAAACAATGGCAACTGAAATTAGGTTTGATGATAAAAAACTAATTAAAAGTTTTAAGATAAAAATCAACAACCATATTTTAAGTCTTGTTGGTCAAGTAGATAGAATTGATACTTTTAAAGATTATTTTAGAATTATAGATTATAAAACAGGTAAGTGTGATACTTCATTAAGAGAACTTTTCTTTGGTAAAAAGGTTCAGCTTGAAGCATATGTAAAAGTTGTGGGAGATAGTTTAAAATTAAAACCTGCAGGTGCTTACTATTTACCTGTAAAAAGTAGTTTTGCTGATGATAGTTCTACTCTTCAATTAAAGTATCAATTAAAGGGTAACACTATTAGTAGTGATGAAGTTATTAACGCTAGTGATACAAGGTTAGAAAGTGATACCTTAACCAGTGATATTATTCAAATCAGGTTTAATAAAAACGATAGTGAAGAAAGAACCCTTTACAAAAAAACAAAGGTTTTATCTTCAACTGATTTAGAAAATGTTTCTAACTACGCTATTTCACTTATTGGTAAAGCATGTGAAGATATTTTAAAATTAGATATTACACCTAAGCCATTAGTTTTATCTAGCAACGACGATCCTTGCAAAAATTGTAAACATTTTGCTCTTTGTAGGTTTGACGAAAACTTTAAAAACTATAAGCGTTCACCAAAATTAGATGTGGAATATAAAACTTTTAGTAAGGGGGACGAAGAATAATGGCAAAAATAGAATATACTCCTAAACAAAAAGAAGTTTTAGAAGATAAAAGCAACAACCTTTTAGTTTCTGCTTCAGCAGGTAGTGGTAAAACAGCAACTATTATTCAAAAGATTTTTAACTTAATTGCAGAAGATAAAATTGATATTTCTGAAATGCTTGTAATTACTTTTACCGAAGCTGCTAGTTTAGAAATGAAAATTAGGTTAAAAGATAAATTGTTTTCAGGTTGTGAAAGCGATAAATCTTTAAACGAGCAAATTGAAAAACTTCCTACAAGTGATATAAGCACTATTCACGGCTTTTGCTCAAAAATGTTAAGAAAATATTTTTTTAAACTAGATTTAAATCCAAACTTTTTAGTGTTAAATGAAAACGATTCTAAATTTTTAAAAGCAAATGCTCTTGATAAAATTATTAAAAGATATTCAAACAAGCAAGATGACGAATTTGTTTTTCTCACCAACATTTTTGGTGGGGGTAGAAACTTTGCAAACTTTAAAAGCAACATTTTAAATTTCTATGACTTTTTATGTGCTGTTGAAGATAAAAACGATTTTAGAAAAAACATTTTAACTAGTTGTTATGATGTAGACCTTAACAAAAATAAGGCTTGCAAAATTTTAAACGAATATATAAAATCAACAAACTATTACATAAATTGTTCGCTTGATAATTATTTGCAAGAAGCAGATATTTATAAAGCAGATTTTTATAAAGATTTTATTGCAAAAATCAAAGTTCAATTAAGTTCTATTGATTACAAAAAATCTTTTATTGAAAATAGAAAAGCTCTTTTATCTGTTGAACTTGAAAGGTCTCCAACTAAAAAATTTAAAGATGGAAACGAAGATTTTAAAGAAATATTCAAACCTTTTTATAAAGAAGTTCAATCACTTATAAATGAACTTAAAGGCATTGTTTTAAGTAAAACAGAAGAAGAACTTTCCATAGACCTTGAAAACGCTTCAAAAATACTTAACAAGTTTAGTGAAGTTGAAAGTGAATTTGAAAAAGAATATATTTTACTAAAACAAAAGCGTAACGCTCTTGACTTTGGCGACTTAGAAGAAAAGTTTTTAGAGTTATTAAATTTTGATGATATTAAACAATCAATATCAAGTACTTATAAATATATTTTTGTAGACGAGTACCAAGATATAAACAGCGTTCAAGAGTTAATATTATCTAAACTTTTAAACAACAATAAAATGGTTATGGTAGGAGATATTAAACAAAGTATTTATGGCTTTAGAAATAGTTCTCCAAACATATTTGTAAATAAAAGTTTGTTGTATAAAGAAAATAAAGCAGAAGGAACTTTAATTAATTTAAACGAAAACTTTAGAAGCAACCCAGACATATTAAATTTTGTAAACAGTATTTTTAACAAATGTATGTTTGCTGATTTTGGTGGGGTAGATTATAAAGTAAGTGGCAAGTTAAGTGGTATGACAAAATACAAAAATGTAAACGACATACCTACTGTTAGTTTAAGTGTTGTTTCGTCAAAAAATGAAGAAGGGGAAGATAAACCTGAAGAAGAAGTTTTTGATGAAATATATAGTGTAATAGAAGATAAAAATTTATACTCTAAAAAACTAACTGCTGCTAGAAAAGAAGCAATGATTATTGCCGAGCAAATATTAGCTATGGTAGGCAAAAAAAGTTATTATGATGCTAAAGAAGAAGTTGCTAAAACAATAAGTTATGGCGATATTGCTATTCTTAGCAGGGGTAATGACTTTTTAAAAGAAGTAGCAAAAGTTTTAATGGAATATAAAATTCCTATTGCTACAAATATGGTAGATAATATTTACAGAAACAAAGATATTTATTTGTTAGTATGTATGTTAAAAATATTAAACAATTACCACGACGATAATAGTTTAAGTGTTGTTTTAACTAGTTTATTTGGTTTATTTACTTTTGACGAACTTTATGAAATTAGAAATAGTTATGACGAAGAATTTTTATACGAAAGTTTTAAAAGTTTTTGTAATGACGAAAGCAAAAGTGGTGAGTTAAAAAACAAAGCAATTAACTTTTTAAATTTAATAAAAGATTTAAGAGATAGGTTAGCATACGAATCAATTTATGATTTATTAAATTACTTGCAAGAAAAGTTTGATTTTATGTCTTACTTCTTATCTCTTCCTGATGGCGCAAATAGATTTCAAACAGTAAAAAACTTTATTGAAAGTTTTGAACAAACTGAATATAATTTTGACTTAAATAGGTATTTAAATTTTGTTGATACCTATGCTCAAGATGCAAAATTTTCTACTACCTTAAACGCTAGTCCAGATAGTGTTAAGATGGGAACGATTCACTCTAGCAAAGGGTTAGAGTATCCTATTGTTTTTTTAGTTAACTCTGGCAAAACTTTTTCTAATATGACTTTTATAGAAGAAATATTAAAAGATAAAGATTTGGGTTTGGGCGTTTGTTCTCATGATTTAGTGTCATTTAAAAAATCTGCCAACTTAGCAAAAAATGCAATTATACTAAATTTAAAAAAGCAAGAGAAAGCTGAAGAGTTAAGATTACTTTATGTTGCTCTTACTAGGGCTAAAAATCATTTGTTTGTAGTAGGGCATTGTAACTTAAATACTGTTGCAAAAATTAGAACAATTAAAGATGCTGACTCAGTTAGCAACTTTATGCCTTGGATATTAAGTGGTTTAACTGATTTAGGTTTTTCAAACTTAACAAAAAATAAATTAGACTTTGTAGATAAAAATACAGATTTTGAAGTAAGTGTTAAAGTTTATAAAGATGATTTATTTGAAGTTAAAAATGAAGAAAAAATTAAATTTACTTCTAAAGTAGTAAATAAACAAGACGAAGATAAATTAAAAAGTTTATTTAATTTTAAATTAGAAGAACCTACAAACATTGCTCTTAAAAATACAGTTTCAAGTATGTTGCAAGAGCATAGTGACGAAGGTATTAGTTTTAATTTTGAACCTAAAAAGTTAGAAGTTTTTGAAACTTCAAAACAAGATATTGATTCTGCAAAATTAGGAACAATTTATCACAACATAATGCAACAAGTTGATTTTGATTCAATTTTAGCTACAGACGAAAATGAAATTAATAAAATAATTAATTCTTTAAAAATTGATGAAAAATATTTAAATTATGTTAATGTAAAAAACATTAAAACTTGTATAGAAAAATTAAAACAATTAAATATAAAATCTACTTTAAAAGAGCAACCTTTTTTAAGTTATGTAAAATATAATAGTATTTTTGAAGATAGTAAAATAACTGATAAAATATTAATTCAAGGTGTTGCTGATTTAATTATTAAAACACACGATAATAAAATTTATTTAATTGATTATAAAACAACAAAGGCTTCAAAACCCGACCAGTTGGTCGATAAATACAGGCTACAACTTAACTTATATGTAGCGTGTTTAGAAAAAGCCTTGAATATTAAGATAGATAAAACTTATATTTATTCTTTTTATTTAAATAATTTAATTAAAATTAATTAAAAATTATTTGTTTTTTGTTTTTAATTATAAAATGTTTGTGTTATACTACCTTATATTAAGAAATATAAGGAGTTGTCAATATGTTTCAATTAGGTGCAACAGGTGAAGAAATAATTGTAAGTATTAGAGATTTCTTTCAACTTGTATTCGTTGAATTTGCTGACCTATGGTTTTGGCCAATTGTTATAGTTGGACTTATGGTTCTAGCTATTTTTGTTATGGCTTTCCTTGTTGGCTTTTCGTATGAAAATAGAATTTTAAAAAGCGTTAATAAAATTAACTCTTACTTTTTAACTAAGCCGTTTATTACGGAAGAGAATTTGGTTGAGTTCAATTTAAAAATGAAAAAAGTTCCAAAGGTATTAAGAAACAACTGGCAAATTTATATGCTTAACCGTGAAGATACCCCAACAACTTACATTAACGTTAGCACATGTATTGATAAACCTTTAAGAACAAGTTCTATTGAAAAAAATATTAGCAACTATACTGTGTTTACTGTGTTCTTGGTACTTCTTTCATTTATTGTTGGTTTGCAATATTCAAAAGCAGTTATGGCTTTAACTAATGCTGGTGAAATTATTTTCTTTGCAAGTTTAATTCCACTTGCTTTAGTGTTCTTATATACCATTTTTATTTTGATTATTAAAGCTGCAAAAAATGATATTTATTCAATGCTATATGATACATTCCCATTGTACGAACGTAATTTAACTAAAGCTGTTTCAACACTTCCTTCTTATGTAGATTATGAAATTTTATTTACTAAGAAAGAAATTAAAGAAGGTATTCCAATTCTTCAACAATACTTAGAAAAGAGAGCTTTAATTGAACAACAAGAACTTGAAAAAGCAAGAGCAAATTCTGCTGCTGTTGAAGAGTACGATTTTGCTGAACTTGGTATTGATGGTTCACTTGTTTTAGAAAGAGCTATGAAAGAGTGTGAAACATTTATTAGAACACGTAACAGATTGCAAGAAGAATGTGGCTCTATTGAAACTGAAAAAGAAAACTACAAAAAGACTTTTGAAACCACTTCAAAAGATTATCAAAGAAAACTTCAAGCAAGTAGAGAAAACTTAGAAAGTTTGAAATCTCAACAAGAAAACTCTACTAACCGTATTGAAAGTAACTATATTAGAAAACAACAAGCTGACGAAATTAAAAAGCAACAACAACTTGAAAAAGATAATGAAGAAGCTGTTGCTAAATTTAATGAAGAACAAATTTCTTTACAACAAGAAATTGATAAGCGTCAACAAGAAATTGAAGAGAAAAAAGCTTTTGTTCAACAAGCTATGCTTTTAGAGTTTAAACACTATGCAAATACTCTTTACAAAGCTTTAACACAAAAGGCTACTGAACTTGGTAACCAAAAACTTGTTTCACTTGCTCAAGAAAATGCTGACTTGAAAGCACTTCTTAACGATATGCAAGTAAATAGTTTAGATGATCAACAACTTGACCCTAATGCAAGTTTAATTCAACAAGCAGATGTAACAACTGAAAACTTATACGAAATGAGTAACTCAGATGTAAATCAAATGCAAGAAAACAGAGAAGGCTCTGAAGCAAGAAGCCAAGAAGAAGCTCAAAAAACAGAAGAGCACGAAGCAATGAAAGCTCAACAAGCAGAAGCACAAGCTAATGCAGAAGCTGTTGCTCCAGTTGTAACAGAACCAATTGAAACAACAAATCAAATTGATGATGGTATGGCTGCTCCTGTAACTACAGAAACAACTGATACTACTGACACAACAACAGATGTAAATACTGGTGTTGATGCTGGTACAATTGGTGGTGATGGTGGTCAACAAATGCAACCAGAAGTAGAAGCTGTTGCTCAACCTGCTGAAGAAGATTTAGATGCTTTACAAAAACAAATTGAAGAAGAAAGCAATAAACTTCAACAACAAAAACAAGAATTTGAAAATGATTTAAATAATACAATTTCAAAAATGGACAATGTTGCAGTAGAACAACCTATAATTGAAACTCCTGTAATAGAAGAAACTCCAGTTGTAGAACCAACTCCAGAACCTGTAGTTGAAACTCCAGCTCCAGCACCTGCTCCAGAACCAGAACCTGAGCCTGAGCCAGAGCCTGAGCCAGAGCCTGAACCTGAAGAAGACGAAGAAGAACCTGAAGAAAGACCTGCAAGAAGAGCTAGCTCAAGCAGAGCAAGTTCAAGCAGAGCTTCAAGTAGTAGATCTTCAGCAAGAAGTGGTGCAAGAAGTTCAAGGGGTGGAAGCAGAAGTTCAAGCACAGCTAAAAAGGCAACAAGCGAAATTGATGCATTAAATGCTGAAATGCAAAAACTTTTAGATTCTACAAAAAAATAATTTAAAATAAAAAAACATTAAGTTTAATCGCTTAATGTTTTTTTTGTTAAAAAGAATTAAGTTAAATATATTTATGGTAAATACTTTTAATTAATATTATTTACTTTTAATATTTACAATGTTTATATTACAAATAAAAATTATGCTTTAATTTTACTGAACACAGTGAGTTCAACTAACTTGCTGTGTTTTTTTGCACTTTCTAAGTTCTTTGCGTTTATAATGTTATCTTTTTTTATAATAATTTCGTTATTAATACCATAGATTGTTTTAATGGCTTTTCTGCCTATTAAAAAGTTGCTGTTACCAATTAATTTTTGTGGGGTAGGTTGTTTATATATTTTATAGTTTTCTTTCTTTTCTACAAAAGCAGTGGGTGGGGTATTATTTATAGGTTGTGTGTTAACTGGTGTGGTTTCAATTTTTTTAATTTCACTTTCTGTTTGTTTAGGTAAAATTGTTATAACTTGATTATGAGCATTAACTTTATTTTTAGGCTTAAAGTTTGTTAATTTTATTTTTTTATTATTTTGGTTAATAATTATGTTTTCGCCGATATTAAAAATTTCTTGTTGTTTTATTTTTTCGTTTTTATCGGTTATTAAAAATTGAGTTTCGAGTTTTTGATTTAACTCTACATCTTTTATTGTTCCTTTTGTATTACCTAAGGTTGTGTATACGTTCATATTCATTGGGGTGTTTTCATTATTATTAATATTTGATAAGCATAGCAAAAGTGCTTCGCTATTTTTAATAACAATAGAGTTTTCTCCCAGGCTATAAATTTTTTGGGTATCTATTAAAAATTCTTCTTCATCATCATTAAACATTTTTAAATGTATTACTTTTTTAAAAGTTTTATCAAAAACTGCGTTTTGTATGGTTCCTTCTATTTTACCTGTATATAAATTAAGTACGGGTTTTGAAATGATTTCGCTTAATAAATTCATTTATGCCTCTCTTTTTTATTGTTTTATCACATTGTATTTATATGTAAGGGCTTTTTTAATTATTATTTATTTTGCTAGCGTTTTTAAATTTGTTATGTTAAAATCACTTTAGAAAATTATGGGCTTATTTACTAATTTTAAAAAGATGTTTAATAAAACTATTTCTATATTACCACACCAACGTCCTGATGTGGTTTCTTTTGTCAAGCTCAAAAATGGTATGGTTAAAATAGGCTCAGATGCTATTGTTGAAGATAACTATGATTTAATATTTGTTTATTACAACAAAGTTTGCGACATATTAAAAAACGGTGAGTATAAAATTAATGACGAAACAGTTCCTAAGTTATTTAGAAATTCAAAAGCTTATTTAACTAAAAGGGGTTTGTTTAGTCCTAATAGTATTAAGGCTGATGTTTATTTTGTTTCGCTTAAAGAGTTTACTCATAATATGTTTAAGACTCAAGAGCGTATTATTGCACTAAACAATGATGAAAAAGTTAAACTTAATTTAGAAGGAACTTTTTCGTTTAGGGTAGTGGACTCAGATGTTTTTATGAAAGCATTATGTAATGACTATGCTATTATTAGAAACAAAAAAGTTATGAAGGAACTTTGTTCTACTGTAGGGTTTGAAGTTTCTAAATCTTTAAGTGGAAAGAAGTTTACTGTTGACGATTATATTTACAACAAAGAAAAAATTGTTCAAGCAATTCAAGAAGGTGTTAACAAACATACAATTACTTTTGGTGTAGAAGTAACTAAGTTTTTTATTAACAACATTATTGTGGCAAGAAAGAACTTAAGCGATTCTCAATTCAATGCAATGCATACAATAAAGGATAATAAAGAGCAAGATGCTGATGTTGTTAAAATGGTAGAAGAAAGACTTAACTCTTTACAAAAAGATTTAAGTGTTGTTTATGTAAATGAAAAAGGGGAAAACTCTTTAGAGCAACAACAAGAGTTTAAGCCTACAAATTCTGAAGGTGATACATTTAAACAACCAACTCCAGAATTCAACTTAAATATAAATACAAGTTCTTCACAAAATACTAATAACGCTCAACCAAAACAAAACGAAGTTAAGGTTGAAAATAATTTTAACAATAGTACTATTATTCCAGACTTTAAACCAGAAGAAATTATTTCAAGTGTAGATCAACCAGAACCAAGTTTGTTTGGTTCTACTGAGCCAGAGCAACAACCAGTTAGTGAAAAACAAACTAAAAACAAAAAGGTTAAGACTGTTATTCAAGACGAAATTGAAATTAATGATGAGTTAGTAGATAGTTTAATAGAAAAGATTAATACAAGAAAGAAACAAAAAAGAAATGATAAGATTGCAGAAATTTTATCTAAGGCAGGAGTTCCTGTTAAACCTGAAGATATAGCCGCTAGCGAGCCTAAGGAAAAGAAAACTAAGGTAAGTACAAAGAAATGTTCTACCTGTGGCGAACCTTTGGCAGAAGGGGCAAAATACTGCTTTAAGTGTGGTAAGTCTGCTGAAGAGTTAAAAGTATGTGCTTGTTGTGGAGCAAAAAACTTTGCTAATGCAGAAATTTGTTGTGTATGTAAAAGTAAACTTGATTAATAAATTTTTTAAAAACATACATAACTTTAATTGATAAAATTAAATAAAAAATATAAAATAATTTTAGGAGATAAAAAAATGAAAGTAACTAAAGACACTACTATTGGTCAAATTTTAAAAGATTATTCAAACGCTAAAGATGTTCTTACTGGTTTTGGTATGCATTGTTTTGGTTGCCCTATGAGTCAAATGGAAACAATTGCAGAAGCAGGTATGGTTCATGGTTTAGATGTTGATTTTATGATTGAAAAACTAAATCAAGATTTAGTAGCAAATAAAGAAGAAGCAGAAAAACCAAAAAGAAAATGCTGTCGCAAAGCTAAAAAAGATTAATAGTAAAAACAACCTTGGGTAAAAGTACTCAAGGTTTTTTTATTTTGTATTGGCTTTAGTATTAAAAGTTTTTATGTATAAAAGTTTTGTAGAAGCAAAAACTAAGTTTAGTAAAGGGGGAAATATAAATGAAAGAACCTACAAAACTTAAAACTGATGTTTGTTGTGATGTATGTAGTTGCGTTCATAACATTGAAGGTTGTTTATGTGATAAAGATGCAATTAAGATAACTAAGGAAGCAAATAACAGTCAAGCACACTTTTGCAAAAGCTTTGAACCTAAATAAACTAAAGTGTTAATTTGATTAAAAATCATTTTAATAAAAACTAAATAGAAGTTTGTATAAAAGAAAGGTACTTATATATAGGTAAGTATCTTTCTTTTTTATTATTGCCATAGGTATAAAATAGGTCGTTTTTGTGTTTAGATTCTATAGGGGATATGTGCACTTTGCACAAAGTTTGAAAAATCGTTTTTTTGGGCATTTTTTTAAAAAAAAGGGGTTGACGAACCCCCATTTGTGTAGTAATATTATGAGACCGTGAAATAATGGGTTGAAGCGCAAAGTTACTATTTTTAGCTGCAAAAATAGAGAATTTGTGTGGACAAGTTTGAATTAAATTCAAGCGGGCTGACGAAAAAATCTTTAAAAGGTTTTTTTTTAAAGAATGTTTAATACGACACACACGGTAAAGTGTATTAAATTGTCAGTTATGGGAAAGGAGAGAAAATGGCAACACAAAAAATTAGAATTAAGTTAAAATCTTATGACCACAACTTGATTGATCTTGCTACATCTAGAATAATGGATGCTGCATCAAAATCAGGTTCACAAGTTGCTGGTCCAATACCACTTCCAACAGAAAAGGAAGTAGTAACAATCATTAGAGCACCTCATAAATATAAAGATAGTCGTGAGCAATTTGAGATGCGTACACACAAAAGAATTATTGATATTTACACACCTTCAAGCAAGGCAGTTGATTCATTAATGAAACTTGACTTACCAGCTGGTGTTGATATCAACATTAAATTATAAGGTCGAGGAGTGATATATTATGGAAAAAGCAATTCTTGGAAAAAAATTGGGTATGACACAAGTTTTCGACCTTGATGGCAAAGTTACCCCTGTTACAGTTATCTTAGCAGGACCTTGCACTGTAGTTCAAAAGAAAACCGTGGATAAAGATGGCTACGATGCAGTTGTTGTAGGTTTCGGCGAAGCTAAAGAAAAATCAAAAAACAAACCAGAACTTGGTTTATTCAAAAAAGCAAATGTTGAAGTTAAAAAATATTTAAAAGAATTTAAACTTGACAATTTTGCAGACCTTCAAGTAGGCAGTGAAATTAAATGTTCAGTTTTTGCTGAAGGCGATTTAGTTGATGTTACAGGCACAACAAAAGGTCATGGTTTCAGTGGCAACATCAAAAGATGGAATGCACACAGATTAAGAATGACTCACGGTACAGGCCCTGTACACAGAGAAGTTGGTTCATTAAGTGCTAACTCAACACCTAGCAGAGTTTTCAAAAACCACAAAATGCCAGGTCAATATGGTAATGATCAAGTTACTAAACAAAACTTAAAAGTCGTTAAAGTTGATGAGGAAAGAAACCTTATATTAGTTAAAGGTAGCATCCCAGGAAGTAAAGATGGCCTCGTATCAATTTGCAGTGCAGTTAAAGCTAGCAAATAATAAGGAGATCAAATATGCCTAAAGTTAAAGTTTATAATACAAAAGCTGAAGTTGTTGGCCAAACTACATTAAGTGATGCAGTTTTCGGTTGTGAATATAACGAAGCTTTAATTCATCAAGTAGTTGTTGCTTATAACAACAATCAAAGACAAGGTACAAAATCAGCTCTTCTTCGTAGCGAAGTTAGAGGTCATGCTAAAAAACCTTGGAGACAAAAAGGCACAGGTAGAGCAAGACAAGGTTCTTCAAAGAGTGCACAATGGAAAGGTGGCGGTATCATCTTCGCACCAAAGCCAAGAGATTTTTCTCAAAAAGTAAACAAGAGCATGAAAGTTGCTGCTTTCAAGAGTGCAATTAGTGCTAAACTTGCTGATAGCGAAGTTGTTGTTTTAGATTCAGTTGTTTTAGCTGAACCAAAAACAAAATTAGTTCAAGAAATTTTAAACAACTTTAAAGTTGATGGAAAAAATGTTATGTTTGTTTTAAATGAAAAAGACGATGTAGTTCTTCGTGCTGCAAACAACATTCCAAACCTTAAAGTTACTTATGCTGATGTATTGGGAACTTACGATATTGTTGCAAATTCTAAACTTTACATCACAAAAGATGCTATTAAAAAGTTAGAGGAGGCTTATAAATAATGAGTGCCTACGATATTATTAAGAAACCACTTCTTTCAGAAAAAAGCTATGCAACAATTTCTGACAAGAAATATACATTTGTTGTTGATTTGAACGCAAACAAAATTCAAATTAAACAAGCAGTTGAAGAAATCTTCAAAGTTAAAGTAAAACAAGTTAATACCTTAATTGTTAAAGGTAAAGAAAAAAGACAAAACACAAAACAAGGTAGAAGCGTTGGTAGAACTAGCGATTACAAAAAAGCTATTGTTTGGTTAACAAATGACAGTAAACCAATCGAATTCTTTGAAAGTTTGAATTAAGGTAGGAGAATAGAAAGATGGCAATAAAAAGACATAATCCAACCACACCAGCTCAAAGATTTTTAACTACACCTGATTTTTCAGGCTTAACAAAAAAGAAACCAGAAAAATCACTTCTTGCTGTTAAAAACAAGAAAGGTGGCAGAAATGCTCAAGGTAAAATCACAGTTAGACACATTGGTGGTGGTAACAGACAAAAATATAGATTGATTGAATTTAAAAGAAATCATGACAATGTTCCAGCTAGGGTAGAAGCTATTGAATATGACCCAAACAGAACAGCTAATATTGCATTACTTTATTATGCTGATGGAACAAAATCATACATTCTAGCTCCTGTTGGCCTTAATGTTGGCGACAAAGTTATGAGTGGTGTTGAAGTTGAAGTAAAAGTCGGCAATTGTATGCCTTTAAGAAATATACCTGTTGGTAGCGTTGTTCATAACATTGAACTTCGTCCAAACCAAGGTGCTAAAATAGCAAGAGCTGCTGGTATTGCAGCAAGACTTATGGCTAAAGAGGGTAAATATGCAACTCTTAAAATGCCTAGTGGTGAAATGAGACTTGTTCCTATTGATTGTAGAGCTACAATCGGTCAAGTTGGTAACTTAGACCACGAAATTATGTCTATTGGTAAAGCAGGAAGAAAAAGACATATGGGTATAAGACCTACAGTTCGTGGTGTTGTTATGAACCCTTGCGATCACCCACACGGTGGTGGTGAAGGTAAATCACCTGTTGGTATGTCAAGTCCTGTTACACCTTGGGGTAAACCAGCTCTTGGACTTAAAACTAGAAATAAGAAAAAGAACACTAATAAGTTTATTATTAGCAGGTCTTAATTTTACAAGGAGTTATTGAAAGATGAGTAGATCATTAAAGAAAAAACCTTTCGTTGAACAAAAATTGTTCAATCGTGTTAAAGAGTTAAACGAATCTAATACTAAAAAACCTATTAAAACTTGGTCCAGAGCTTCTGTAATTTATCCTGATTTTGTTGGACACACAATCGCTGTTCACAATGGTAAAAAACACATTCCTGTTTATTGCACTGCAGAAATGGTTGGTCACAAACTTGGTGAATTTGCCCCAACAAGAACTTATAGAGGTCATGGCGCTGATAAAGCTAAGGCTGGAAAGTAAGGAGAATGAACGATGGCAAAAAGAATTAGAGAAAAAACAGAAAAAATTAACAAAACAAGAGATACAAGACCTTATGCTACAGCTAAATTCTTAAGAATTAGCAATACAAAACTTGATATCATTATGGACCTTGTTAGAGGCAAAAAATATAATGAAGCTGTTGCTATTTTAGCTAATACTCCTAACAAAGCAGCAGAACTTATTTTAAATGTTGTTGAATCAGCTGGTGCAAATGCTGAAAACAACAAAGGTCTTAACAAACAAGACCTTTATGTAGCAGAAATTTATTCTGGTCAAGGTTCTTCCTACAAAAGACAAAACATTAGAGGTAGAGGTAGGGTAGACCTAATTATTAAAAGAACAAGTCATATTACTGTAAAATTGGATACAGTTAAGTAAGGTAAAGGAGCAAATATGGGACAAAAAGTTAGTCCAAACGGACTTAGAATTGGAATCAATAAAGGTTGGAATTCTTTGTGGTATGTTGGCAAGGCCGATTTTGCTAAATACCTTAAAGAAGACAACACAATTAGAAACTTTATTAAGAAAAAATATTATGCATGTGCTATTTCAAAAGTTGTTATTGAAAGAACTGCAAAAAGAGTTATCGTAAATGTTTACACAGCTCGTCCTGGTGTTCTTATTGGACAAAAAGGTGCTGGTGTTGAAGCATTAAAGAAAGAAGTTATGAAGCTTACAAAAGCTGAAACAATTTCTATCAATATTAAAGAAATTAAAAATCCTGACGCTGATGCAACTTTAATTGCTGAAAGTATTGCTGGACAACTTGAAAAACGTGTTCACTTTAGAAGAGCAATGAAAACTGCTATGCAAAAAGCTATGAAAGCTGGCGTTAAAGGTATTAAAACAATGGTTGGTGGCCGTTTAGATGGTGCTGACATTGCAAGAAGCGAAAAATATCACCAAGGTAGTTTACCTCTTCAAACTTTAAGAGCAGATATCGATTATGGTTTTGCTGAAGCTATGACTACTTTTGGTATTTTAGGAATTAAAGTTTGGGTATATAACGGCGAAATATATTCAAAAAAAGCTCCTATTGCTAAAGAGGAGGTAAATGACTAATGTTAATGCCTAAAAAAGTTAAAAGAAGAAAAGTTCACCGTGGTAGAATGAAAGGTGTTGCTACCAGAGGTAACAAACTTGCTTATGGCGATTTTGGTTTAGCTACTACTGAACCATGCTGGATCACTTCAAACCAAATTGAAGCTGCTCGTATCGCTATGACAAGATATACAAAAAGAGGTGGTAAGGTTTGGATTGATATTTTCCCAGATAAACCTATCACTAAAAAACCTGCTGAAACTCGTATGGGTAGTGGTAAAGGTAACCCTGAATTTTGGGTTGCAGTTGTTAAACCAGGCAGAGTGCTTTTCGAAATTAAAGGTGTAACTGAAGAAGTTGCTAGAGAAGCATTAAGACTTGCTGGACACAAACTTCCTTGCAAAACAAAATTTATAAAGAAAGAGGTTGCTGAAACTGCTGCAACTACAGAGAATAACGTTGTAGAAGGTGGTGCAGTTTAATGAAAATTAAAGAAATTAGAAACTTAACTAATGATGAGTTAAACGCAAAATTAGTTGCTGTTAAATCAGAATTATTTAATTTAAGATTTCAACATGCAACAGGCAATCTTGCTAACCCAATGCTTTTAAACTCTTTGAAAAAAGATATAGCAAAAATTAAAACTGTTCTTACTGAAAGAGAGTTAAATATCAATACTAACTCTGATAAAAAGGCTAAGGCATAGGAGTGTAGAAGATGGAAGAAAAAAGAAATAATAGAAGAACAAAAATCGGTGTTGTTGTAAGCGATAAAATGGAAAAAACTTGCGTTGTTTCTGTAGTATCAAACGTTAAACACCCACTTTATAAAAAAGTCGTAAAAGTAACTAAAAAGTTTAAAGTACACGATGAAAACAATGAATGCAAAATTGGCGACACTGTAGAAATTACGGAAACTCGCCCAATTAGCAAAACAACTCATTTTAGACTTCTTAGAATTGTAGAGAAAGCTAAGTAATAGGAGGATAAATAGTTATGATTCAACCACAAACAAAATTAAAGGTTGCTGACAACACAGGCGCAAAAGTTATTATGTGCATTAGAGTGCTTGGTGGTTCTTTTAGAAGAAGTGGCAATATTGGTGATGTAATTATTGCTTCTGTTAAAAAAGCTACTCCTGGTGGAGTTGTTAAAAAAGGCGATGTTGTTAAGGCTGTTATTGTTAGAACAAGTAAAGGTGTTCAAAGACAAGACGGTTCAAGCATTAGATTTGACGACAATGCTGCTGTTATTATTGACAATCAAAAACAACCAAAAGGTACTCGTATCTTTGGACCAGTTGCTAGGGAACTTAGAGAAAATGGTTATATGAAAATCGTTTCTTTAGCACCTGAGGTATTGTAAGGAGAAACAAAATGGCAAAGTTAAATATTAAAAAAGGTGATACAGTTGTAGTTATCGCTGGTAAAGATAATGGCAAAGTAGCTGAAGTTTTAGATTGCTTCCCAGCAGAAAACAAAGTTACTGTTAAAGGCGTAAACATTGTTGTTAAACACAATAAACCTCGTTCTGCACAAGACAAAGGTGGCATTGTTAAATTAGAAGGCAAAATTCCTGCAAGTAATGTTATGGTAGTTTGCCCAGTATGTAACAAAGCAACTAGAGTAGCAATTGGTACAAACGAAAAAGGCGACAAAGTTAGAGTTTGTAAAAAATGTGGTGCAGTTTTAGACGCAGGCAAAAAAGCTGCAGCTAAAAAAGCTCCAGCAGCAAAAGCTACTAAAGAAGTAAAAGAAGAAAAACCAGCAGCTAAAAAAGCAGCTACAAAAACTACTGCTAAAACAGCAGAAAAAGAAACTAAAAAAACAGTTAAAGCAGAAAAACCAGCTACAGCTAAAAAAGCAAGTAGTACTGCAAAGAAAACTGGTGATAAGTAGGAGGAGAGAGAATGGCAACTAATAAGGAAACTGCTAGACTTCGTGAATTTTATAAAAAGACCGTAGCTCCAGCATTACAAAAAGAATATTCTTACAAGAATGTTATGGAAATTCCAAAAATTGACAAGATTGTTGTTTGTATGGGTCTTGGCCAAGTTAAAGATAATTCAAAAAGCTTTAACCTTGCTTTAGAAGAACTTACAAATATTACTGGTCAAAAAGCTGTTCCTACTCTTGCAAAGAAATCAATTTCTAACTTCAAAGTTAGAGAAGGCCAAAAAATTGGCGCAAAAGTTACTCTTAGAGGTAACACAATGTATGAATTTTTGGATAGACTTATTGCAATCGCTCTTCCAAGAGTTAGAGACTTTAAGGGTGTAAATCCAAAAGCATTTGATGGCAGAGGAAACTATGCTTTGGGAATTAAAGAACAACTTATTTTCCCAGAAATTTCTTATGAAAAAGTCGAACAAATCAGGGGAATGGATGTTATCATTGTAACAACAGCCAAAACTGATAAAGAAGCTCACTCATTACTTACTTTAATGGGTATGCCTTTCAGTAAAAGATAATTTTTAAAGAGGTTTAAATAAGTATTATGGCAAAAAAATCAATGATTAACAAACAACAAAGAAAGCAAAAATTTTCAACTCGTGAATATACAAGGTGTTCAATTTGTGGTCGTCCACATTCAGTTTTGAAAAAATATGGTATTTGCAGAATTTGTTTTAGAAACCTTGCATACAAGGGCGAAATCCCTGGCGTTAAAAAGTCAAGTTGGTAATAAAGGAGATAGAGAGAAAATGATAGTTACTGATCCAATCGCAGATATGCTTACTAGAGTTCGTAATGCATTGACTATTAAAAAATCAGAAGTTGTTATTCCAGCTTCAAAAACTAAAAATGCTATTGCTGAAATTCTTTTTAACGAAGGATTTATCGAAAAATATGAAATTATTGACGATGGCAATTACAAATCAATCAAAATTTCTTTAAAATATGGTCCTAATGGCGAAAAAGTTATTCAAGGATTAAAAAGAATATCTAAACCTGGTTTAAGGGTTTATGCTGAAAGCCAAGATATTCCAAAGGTTTTAAATGGTTTAGGTATTGCTATTGTTTCAACAAATAAAGGTATTATGACGGATAAAGAGGCTAGAAACCAAAACGTTGGTGGCGAAGTCTTAGCATTCGTTTGGTAAGGAGGTAGTATAGAATATGTCAAGAATAGGAAGATTACCAGTTAGTATACCAAGCGGTGTAACCGTTACTGTAAATGAAGATAACAACGTTGTTGTAAGTGGAAAACTTGGTACACTTGAACAAAAAGTTGATAAAATTATAAAGGTTGAAGTTAAAGAAAACGAAGTTGTTTTAACTAGACCTAATGATACACCAAATGTTAAAGCTAAACACGGTTTATACAGAGTTTTAGTTAACAATATGGTTAAAGGTGTTACTGAAGGCTTTGCTAAAACTATCATCATTAACGGTGTTGGTTACAAAGCAACTAAACAAGGAAATAAAGTTATTTTAAACATCGGTTATTCACACCCTGTTGAACTTGTTGAAGAAAACGGTATCACATTAGAATGCCCAGATATGACAACTTTAGTTGTTAAAGGCATTTCAAAAGAACAAGTTGGTCAATATGCTGCAAAAGTTAGAGGTATTAAACCTGTAGAACCTTATCATGCATACGGATTAAGATATAGCGACGAAGTCGTTGTAAGAAAAGTCGGAAAAGTTTCTGGTAAGAAATAAGATAAAGTTTGGAGATAAATAAATGATTAACAAAACTAATAAAAATGCTCAAAGAAAAAAGAGACACTTGAGAGTAAGAAAAAATGTATTTGGTACAAAAGCTTGCCCAAGATTAAATATTTATAGAAGTACTTCAAACATTTATGCACAAGTTATAAACGATGAAAATGGTACAACTCTTTGCAGTGCTTCAACTCTTTCAAAAGAACTTGCTGAAACTTTAAAAGGCAAAACTAAATCAGAACAAGCTTTTGCTGTTGGTGAATTAGTAGGCAAATTAGCTGTTAAAAAAGGTATCAAAAATGTTGTTTTTGACAGAGGTGGATATCTTTACACAGGTAGAGTAATGCAAGTTGCTGAAGGTGCAAGAAAGGCAGGTTTAGAGTTCTAATGGAGGAAAAAATGGAAAACGAAGTTTTAGAAAATGTTGAAGTAACTGAAAACACAGAAGTTGTTGCAGAAGTTGCTGAAGAAACAGAAGTTAAAGCAGAAAAGAAAGCTGTTAAAACTGAAAAATCAACTTTAAAAACTTATAACACAGAAAAACCAGCAAACAAGAAATTTGATAGAAAGAAAGCTGACAAACCTACAACTCGTAGAGAAGACAGCGAATTCGACAAAAAACTTGTTGAAGTTAGACGTGTTGCTAAAGTTGTTAAAGGTGGTAGAACTCTTAGATTTAGCGCTTTAGTTGTTGTTGGTAACAAGAATGGTCTTGTTGGTGTAGGCAATGGTAAAGCTAATGAAGTTCCTGAAGCTATTGAAAAAGCTACAGCTGCTGCTAAAAAGAATTTAATTTCAGTTCCTATTGTTGGAACAACAATTCCTCATGAAATTATTGGTAAGTTTAGCTCTTCATCTGTAAAGATGTTCCCAGCTCCACAAGGTACTGGTGTTATTGCAGGTGGTAGTGCAAGAGCTGTTGTTGAACTTGCTGGTATCAAAGATATTGTTACCAAATCTCACGGTTCAAACAATAAAATTAACGGAGTTAAAGCTACAATCGAAGGTTTAAAATTATTAAGAACTAAAGAAGAAGTTGCTGCTCTTCGTGGAAAATCTGTTGAAGAACTATAAGCGGGTAGGAGATAACTAATATGGAAAAGAAAGATACAAAAAAGACCAAAAACAAAGGTCAATTAAAAGTTACTTATGTTAAAAGCGTTATCGGTTTTGACAAAAGTCAAGTAAAGGTTATTGAAGCTCTTGGTTTCAAAAAACTTAATACCACTAAAGTTTTCCCAGACAACGAATGCGTAAGGGGAAGCATTTTCAAAGTAAAACATTTACTTAAAGTGGAAGAAATTTAATTTTTAATTAAAATTTGTTTTAACCATTTAAAAAATAACAATAATTATGGTTTAAGGTAAGGTTAAAAACTTAGTTTTTAATTCTTACCAAGTAACTTTTAAAATTAGTTGTTTTTAAGTAGTTAAAAACTACAAAATTTTAGTGAAAGGAGTGTATATTAAATGAACATTCAATCATTGAAACCTGCTGAAAATTCTAGATTTTCTCAAAAAAGACTTGGTCGTGGTATTGGCAGTGGTTTAGGTAAAACCAGTGGTAAAGGTCACAAAGGTCAAAATGCTAGAAGTGGCGGTGGTGTTCGTGTTGGTTTTGAAGGCGGTCAAATGCCACTTGTTAGAAAATTACCTAGAAGAGGTTTTAATAATTCTAACTTCACAAAACAATATTCAATTGTTAACGTTTCAGAACTTAACAAATTTGATGAAAATGCTGTTGTTGATAGCAATTCACTTATTGAAAAAGGTATTCTTTCTAAGGTAGAAGAATATGGCGTTAAGATTTTAGGAAATGGTAAACTTGAAAAAGCTTTGACTGTTAAAGCTAATAAATTTTCTGAAAGTGCATTGAAGAAAATTAAAAAAGCTGGCGGTACCATTGAGGAGGTATAATGTTTAAGACCCTTAAAGAAGCTTTTAAAATTAAAGAAGTAAGGAAAAAAATCCTAATCACTTTACTTTTATTGCTTATTTACAGAATAGGTTGCTGGTTACCAACTCCTGGACTTGCTATTTCAACATTTCAAAGTTCAGTAACATCTGGTGGTGATTTCTTATCAGTTATCAGTGCTGTAAGTGGTAACGCATTAACAAACGGTGCTTTATTAGCATTGGGCGTTGTTCCTTATATTAATGCTTCAATTATTATTCAACTTTTAACTGTTGCTATCCCTGCTTTAGAAAGACTTTCTAAACAAGGTGAAGACGGTAAAAAGAAAATTGCTAAATACACAAAAATTTGTGCTTTAATTTTAGCTATTGCTCAAGCTATTGGTATTGTTGTAGGCTTTGGTGTTTCTAGCTTAGATGTTTCAGTATTCTTTGGTAGTACATGGCTTACAGGAGCTTTAGTTGTAACAATTCTTGTTGCTGGCTCTATGTTTACTGTTTGGCTTGGCGATAAAATCAGTGCTTTAGGCATTGGAAATGGTTTATCATTATTAATTTTTGTTGGCTTACTTTCAACAGCTGGCAAAGCTATATTTGATAACATTGCAGGTATTTCAAGTACAAACCTTGAAAATATCTGGACATTATTAATTTTCTTCGCAGCTCTTGTTTTAATCTTTGGCTTTATTGTTTGGATTGACAGTGCTGAAAGAAGAGTTCCTGTTCAATATGCAAAACAAATTAAGGGCAGGAAAATGTATGGTGGTCAAAACACCAATATTCCTATTAAAATTAATTCTTCAGGCGTTATGCCAATTATTTTCGCTACAGCTTTAATTAGTTTTCCACAATTAATTATGAGCATCTTCTGGTTTAGTACTGAAGAAGGTAGTGCTTATATGTGGTATTCAGAATGGTTGGGACCTGGTAGTTGGATTTATAGTTTATTAGTAGCAGTATTAATTCTATTCTTCTCATACTTCTATTCTCAAATCAGTTTCAATCCTGAAGATGTTTCCCGTCAAATACAACAAAATGGTGGTTTTATTCCTGGCTATCGTGCTGGTAAACCAACTGCTGATTATTTGAAAAAAGTTTCTAACCGTATTACTTTGTGGGGTGCAATTTTCTTAGCTTTAATCGCTTTGATTCCAACTTACATCTTCACACTTATTGGTAATGCTGGTTCACTTATTAATGCTTTCAGTGCTACTGGTCTTTTGATTGTTGTTTCTACAGCTCTTGAAATTGACAAGCAACTTGAAGCACAACTTTTAATGAGAAATTATAAAGGCTTTTTAAAATAAAAAAGTAAATAAATAGGAGAAAAAAAATTATGAAAATTGTTTTATTAGGACCTCCTGGAAGTGGTAAAGGTACTCAAGCTCACATTATTTGCGAAAAATACAACTTACCTCACATTTCAACAGGTGATATATTTAGAGCAAATATTGCTAACCAAACTGAACTTGGTAAAAAAGCTAAAGCTTATATGGACCAAGGTTCATTAGTACCAGACGAACTTACAATTTCAATTGTTGTAGATAGATTACAACAACCTGATTGTGAAAAAGGATTTGTTTTTGATGGTTTCCCAAGAAATTTAGCTCAAGCTAAAGAGTTAGATAAAATGGTTACACTTGACAAAGCAATTATGATTCATCTTGATGATGAAGAAATTATCAACAGACTTTCAAAAAGAAGAATGTGTAGAGCTTGTGGCAATCCTACACATATGGATTGGTTGGTTGATGGTAAATGTGAAAAATGTGGTGGAGATGTTTATCAAAGAGATGACGATGCTCCAGAAACTATTAAGGCAAGACTAGTAAAACAAAAATTGCCACAAGAAGTAATTGACTTTTATAAAGATAAAGGCATTTATGAACAAATTACTTCAACTAATAACAAAGAAGATACTTTTAAATTAGTTGATGAAATTTTGAAAAAATTGTAACAGAAGGCGATTTATGATTAAAATAAAAACAGACAAAGAAATTGAGTTGTTAAGAAAAGCTGGTGAGATTACAAGAAACGCTTTATTAGAAGTTGAAAAGTATGTTAAACCTGGCGTTACAACTAAACAACTTAACAAAATTGCTCATGAATTTATTTTAAAAAATAACGCAACTCCTTCATTTTTGCACTACGGTGGTTTTCCTGCTTCCATATGTGCTTCAGTAAATGAAGTAGTTGTTCACGGTTTCCCAGATGACAAGCCTTTGCAAGAAGGCGACATTGTTAGCATTGATGTAGGGGCTTGTTATAAAGGTTACCATGGTGATAGTGCAAGAACTTTTCCGGTGGGAAAAATTTCTGAACTTAAACAAAAACTTATTGATGTAACAAAACAAAGTTTTTTTGAAGGCATCAAAAATATCAAAGCAGGTAACTGCATTGGAGACATTTCATCAAGCGTACAAAGGTATGTTGAAAAACATGGTTTCGGTGTGGTAAGAGAAATGGTTGGTCATGGTGTAGGCAAAGACCTTCACGAAGATCCTAATGTTCCAAACTATTGCTATGCAGGGCTTGGTCCTAAACTAAAGGCTAATATGGTTATTGCCATTGAACCTATGGTTAATGCAGGTAGCCACGAAGTCATTATTGACGGTTGGAAATGTGTTACTCGTGATGGAAAACCTTCTGCTCACTATGAAAATACTGTTCTTATTACTGACGAAGGTGTTGAAATATTAACTTAAAGGAGCTTTGATGTGATTGAAGTTGGTGGATTGGTTTCTTCTTTGCAAGGTCACGATGTAGGAAGAATATATCTCGTGACAAAAATTGAAGGTGATTTTGCTTATTGTGCTGATGGTAAATATAGACCATTAAGTAATCCTAAGAAAAAAAGGATAAAACATTTGTCAAACCTACATAAAACTTTTAAAGGATTGACCCAAAAGTTAGACAACAATAAGTTATATGATTTTGAAATCAGTACTTTTATTAATAATGAAAGCATTATGCACAAAGATTAAAGTTTTTATTGAAAAAAAGGAGAATTTATGCCAAAATCAGATTGTTTGGAAACTGAAGGTATTGTTACCGAGGTATTGCCAAATGCAACTTTTAAAGTAAAACTTCAAAACGGAGTTATTATTACTTGTTATATCTCAGGCAAACTTAGAATGAATTTTATTAAAATTCTTGCAGGGGACCAAGTTAAAGTTGAAATGAGTCCTTATGACTTAACCAAGGGCAGAATTACTTGGAGAAGCAAATCAAATTAAAAAATTATAAATGGGGAGTTTAGAAAAATGAAAGTTAGACCATCTGTTAAACCTATTTGCGACAAATGCAAGGTTATTAAGAGAGAAGGAAAAGTTATGGTTATTTGCTCAAAAAGCAAAAAACATAAACAAACTCAAGGCTAATATTTAGCATTGACTTTTATTGATTTAATTTGACAATAACATAAAGTACAGGCGGCTGTTTGTGATAGTTAAACTATTGCAAATCTGTACTTGTGTGTATATACATTTTGTTTTAAATAATCAATATTATTAAAAACATTAATTTAAAAAAATTTAAAATTTTAGTTTTATATGGAGGATTAAATATGGCTCGTATTGCTGGTGTTGATTTACCAAACGAGAAAAGGCTTGAAATTGGTCTTACATACATTAAAGGTATTGGCAGACAAACAAGCAACAAAATTTTAAAAGAAACAAACATCAGTCCAGATGTTCGTGTTAAAGATTTGACAGAAGCTCAAGTTGCTACATTAAGAAACTACATCGAAAAGAACTTAGTAGTTGAAGGCGATTTGACAAGAGAAGTTTCTCTTAACATCAAAGCTTTATCAGAAATTGGATGTTACAGAGGTGTTAGACATCGTAAAGGTTTACCTGTAAGAGGTCAAAGCACAAAACAAAACGCAAGAACAAGAAAAGGTCCAAAGAAGACCGTTGCTAGAAAGAAAAGCGCTTAATAAAGAAAGATAAGGAGTTAAGTTTAGAATGGCAGACGCTAAAAAGAACGTTAAAAGAAAAAAACAAACTAAGAATGTAGATAAAGGTGCAGTTCATATTCAAGCATCTTTCAACAATACTGTTGTTACATTCACAGACTTAGCCGGTAATACTATTTCTTGGTCTAGTGCCGGTTCATTAGGATTTAAAGGTGCAAGAAAAAGCACACCTTTCGCTGCTCAACAAGCAGTTGAAGCTGCTGCAAAAATTGCAAAAGAACAAGGTTTAAAATCAGTCGAAGTTTATGTAAAAGGACCTGGCAATGGCAGGGAATCTGCAATTAGAGCACTTTCTGCTGCAGAGTTTAATGTCACAAAAATTAGTGATGTTTCTCCTATCCCTCACAATGGTTGCCGTCCTCCTAAGAGAAGAAGGATTTAAGGAGAGAGGTAGAGAAATATGGCAAAATATACTGAAGCAGACTGCAGACTTTGCAGAAGAGAAGGTTGCAAACTCTTTTTAAAGGGTGATAGATGCATTTCTCCAAAGTGTGCTATGGAAAAAAGACCTGTTGTTCCTGGACAACACGGTTTAGGTAGAAAAAAAGTTACTGACTACGGTCAACAATTAAGAGAAAAACAAAAAGTTAAAAGAGCTTATGGCCTTCTTGAAAAACAATTTAGACAATCATATGAAAAAGCAACAAGAATGAAAGGTGTTGTTGGTGAAAATATGTTAAGTCTTCTTGAAAGAAGATTAGATAACGTTGTTTACAGAATGGGTATTGGCGATAGCAGAAGTGAAAGCAGACAAATTGTTAACCATGGACACATTTGTGTTAATGGCCACGTTGTAAATATTCCTTCATACACTGTTAAAGTTGGTGATGTTATCTCTATTAAAGAAAGCAGACAAGATATTGAAAAATTTAAACAACTTAAAGGTATCAAAATTGTTATGCCTAAATGGTTAGAATTTGATTCAAATAAATTAGTTGGTAAAATTAATGCTTTACCAAAGAGAGATGATATTGACTTGAACATTCAAGAACATATGATTATCGAGTTGTATTCAAGATAAGGAGGAAAATTTCTATGATGCAAATTGAAAAACCAAGAGTTATTGCTGAAGAAAAAGAAAATGGCAGTATTACTAAGTTTGTTGTTGAACCTTTAGAAAAAGGTTTTGGTATTACACTTGGTAACTGTTTAAGAAGAACACTTCTTGGCTCTATGCCAGGGGCTGCTGTTATTGCAATAAAAATCGATGGTATTCAACACGAATTTTCAAGTGTACCTGGTGTAACTGAAGATGTTACTGATATCATTTTAAATTTAAAAAACTTAGCTGTTAAAACTAGTGTTTTAGATGAAGATTTTACAACTACTGTTTACCTTAAAAAGAAAGGTGCTGGTGTTGTTTATGCAAGTGATATTGAGTTAAATGACCAAGTAGAAATTTTAAATCCAGACCTTAAAATTTGTACTCTTGATGATGCAGCTAACCTTGATATGGAAATTATTATTGGCCGTGGTAGAGGTTATGTTCCTGCTCAAAAGAACAAAAAAGAAGAATATCCTATTGGTTGCATTGCAATCGACTCTATCTTTACACCTATTAAAGCTGTAAACTATAGCGTTGAAAGCACACGTGTTGGTCAATCAATTGACTTTGATAAATTAACACTTGAAGTATTAACAAACGGTACTATGAGTGCTAAAGAGATTGTTAGTTTGGCTGCTAAAATCGTTCAAGAACATATTCAACTTTTCGTTGATCTTGTTGATTCTATTAAAGATATGGATATTTTAGTTTCAAACGAAAAAGACGAACCTGTTAAGGTTATGGAAATGTCTATTGAAGATATGGATCTTTCTGTTAGAAGTTATAACTGCTTAAAGAGAGCTAATATCAACACAATAGAAGATTTAACAAGAAAATCAAAAGATGATATGTTAAAGGTTAGAAACCTTGGCTTAAAATCTCTTGAAGAAGTTATTAACAAGCTTGAAAGTATGGGCTTGTCACTTAGAAATGATGAAGAATAATTTTAAATTAGGTTAAACTTAGTTTAAAAGTAATTTTACTTAAATTTTAAAGGAGAAAATTATGGCTACTATTGCTAAATTAAATAGACCAACTAAAGAAAGAGTAATTTTAATTCGTAACCAAGCTAGTTCTCTTTTGTGGGATGGAAAACTCACAACTACAATTGCTCGTGCTAAAACACTTCAAAGCTATGTAGAAAAGATTTTAACTTTAGCTATCAATACTTACCAAGACACTGTTAAAGTTGTTAAAAACGATATTGACAGCAAAGGCGTAAAGGTTAAGAGAGAAGTTCTCAATGATGGTCCTAGCAAACTTAATGCTAGAAGGAAAATTATGTCAAAACTTTTTGATAGACAAGAAGTAAGACAACCTAAAGAATCAAAAGCAAATTTTGTTGAAAGAACAAAAGATATTTACCACCCACTTATTGAAAAAATCTTTAATGTTTATGCACCTAAATATGCAGAAAGAATTAAAGAAAAAGGTCAAGCTGGTGGTTACACAAGAGTTTTAAAAACCGAAGTTAGACGCGGTGACAATGCTCAAATGTGCCTTGTTGAATTAATTTAATTCTTGTTTATAAAGGTATGATTCTTTATAAAACTAAAATTTATTGATATATAAAAAAAAGAAGGTCTTAGCTGAAACCTTCTTTTTTTTGTTTAAAAACCTAACTTTTTTGTTTTTTTTAACATATATTTATAAAATTATGCACAAAAAATTGATTTTTTAAGTATAAAAACAAATTTTAAAATCAAAAATTTTGTGTTTAAATTAAAAAAAATTTACCAATTTTTATTAAAAAATACCCCAAAAAGCTTATTATTTTATGCATAAGGCACAAAAAAAAGCGATTTTGTATTGAATATATCAAAAAAAAATGGTAAAATACTTACAATTAAAAAAGGAGACTTTTTAATATGGCAAAAGAAACAAAAACATTAAATACAGTTATTGTACAATCTTTTAAAGCTATTGCAGAAGAACTTGGTGTTAACCCAAGGAATATTACTGAACAAAATTTAATTGATTTAGGTATTATTGATGCTAGGGGTGCAAGCGACACTGCTAAATATGATCCACTAGAAAGAAGGATGCTTCTCGAAGCTACACGTACTTTATTAAGTGGCGGAGATGCAATGCCTTTATTTGAACATCTTCAAAGAAAAAATCCTGAATATGGCGATACAGTTGGCGAAGATACAGCTTTTCAAACAATGTACAGAACTATTACAGGACAAAATAAAACTGTTCTTGGTTATGACCACAGAATTAAAGCTCTTGAAGAAAGATTTCATTCTCATGTAACAACAGGCAAAATGAGAAAAATGCTTGAAAAAGGTGAAGTTGCTCCTATTGACTATATGAAAGCTTTATCAGCAGCTGCATATACTGAAAGAAGATATCAAGAAACAGCTCCATATAGAGAAATTTTAAGAAAATCACAAGACGCTCTTGTTAGATTTCCTTTCCGTGAACCAGGTGGTGCAGATGTTACCCTAGATGCTGATTTATCAGCTGTTTTAGGTAGAATTGGTGTTGATACTCAAGCTTTAGCAAAAGCTATTAACGGTTCAACAGCAGAAGATCATTTTGGACACGGTACTGCTGATGTTAAATATAACATGGGTTATTTTGACGAATCATTAACCAATAAAGGTCTTGATCGTGTTGAAAAAGCAGCAAAAGATACTTATGCTTTAATGACAGAAGGTTTCTTTAGAAGTGGTTTAGGTTTACCTATTCAATTACCAAATGGTCAAACAGTTAGTGCTTTTGACGTTAGAGATATTTCTCCAAAAGATAGAGGAGTTCTCTCTGAAATTCTTGCTTTCAAACCAGGAGAAACTTTAACAGCAACACAAACTAGAGTTGCTGATTATGGTAGAATTCTTTCAGACTCAGTTAATGCTTCATTTGTTCTTAACAGCCAAAAAGTAGAAGGTGCATATAGCGATTTAGATTTATTAGCTAAAACATTTGGTTATGATCCTGAAGACGAAAGAACACTTACTGAAGTTTCTGCTATTTTAAAAAATGATATTGCAAATGGTGTTATTAGTGCTGGTGGTACTGCAACTACAAGTAGGGCAGCCTTCTTGTATTCAGCTTTACAAGTAGCAACAGATCCTGAATTTATTAAAGCTCACTATGGTGAACTTCCTTTACAACAACCACAAATTGAATTTCCTATAGTAAAAGTTAATCCAGAAACTAAGGAAGTTGTTAGTAGAGAACCAGGTGAAGTTAGAATGCTTCCATATCAAGCTTTCTTGTTTGCAGATAACAATGTTTATCCAGTTACAATTCCTTGTAGACCTGAAGAATTAGATGAAGAACAAATTGAAGAAATTACTTCAAGAATCAATAATCCAGATCCAAACAATCCAAAAGCTGGTGCTGATACAAAAGCAAACTTTAGGGGTGTTACTGCTGAAAACTTTAGAATAGGACCTACTTGTTTAACAGCAGCTCTTTTTGATGCTTTCGCAACAGCAAAAGAACAAGAAATTACAAAACAAGAAGCTCCAAAAGGTACTCCTGCATATAAAGCAGAGAATTTATATGGTGCTTCAAAACCTGCTTTATACAGAGATTTAGTACAATACAAAGCATACTATGCTCAAGCAAAAGAAAGTTTAAAAGCTTATTGCTTAAATGGTGGCCCATTATTTGTAAGAGAAATTGTTCAAGAAATTACTCCAGACCCAGTTCCACCTGTTCCGGTTGATCCAGATCCAGTTGATCCAGATCCAGTTGATCCAGATCCAAAAGATCCTGTAATTGATCCAGAAAAAGAAAAACAACATATTTTAAGTCTTGAAACTCAATTATCTAAAATTGTTGAATGTCAAAGAGTTTTAAATGACGCTACTGCAAATGCTGACGAAAAAGCTGCTGCTGATAGTGAATTAAGATGTAGAGATATTCTTCACGTTACAACAAAAATTGTAAGACTTAACGTTGGTAGTACAGAAAGATATATTAAAGAATTAAGAGAAAAACATTTAGAAGCTCAAACTGAAGGTCAACCTGAAGTTGATACTTTAGAAGGTACAAAAGCTGATTACTTACAATTAGCTATTGAAAGAAACAATACTTATCTTGCAAGAAAAGAACTTAACGCTAGCGAAAATCCTGATCCTGCAGAAATTGCAAGACTTGATATCGCAAGAAATACTCAATATGCTCAAGCAAGAGAACTTATTGGTAAAATGACAGATCTAACTCCTGTACAAGTTGCAGCTCCAGATCCAGCTGCTGCTCAATAGTAAATTTTAATTAAGATAAAAAGAGGTTTAAAATATGAGTCCAAGAAACATTGATTACAGTTTTAAAATTTTAGAAGAAATTTTAATGTTAAAAAAATACAAAAACAAAGAAGAGGTTATTGCTCTTGCAGAATCTATGGTTAAAGTTGCTGAAAAAAATACTAAATGTTCACAACCAGTTAAGGATTCATATAGAGAAGCTCTTAATAAATTAAACACCTTAAGTTTTGATGAAATGAACGAAATTATTGGAATTTTATCTTCTTATGATGACTAATTAAAATAAAAAAGAGATTGCAAAAAAAGCAATCTCTTTTTTTTATTTACAATGTAAAATTTGTTGTTTTTTATTATTTTTTTTAATAAATTTTTTTGTTCTTTTTAAATAAATATTTAATAGAATTTTATGCAAAATTTTAACTTTTTATTTTTTAAAATTTTAAATAAAAAACACTAAAAAAACAATTAAAAATTTTTAAATTTTTTATTAATAAATTTACTTATAGTATAAAAAAGCACAGTGCAAAAACGTTTGACTTTTATTTGTTGCAAAAGATATAATTAAAGAGTATAAATGCATTTAAAATGGCTTTATTTCTCTAAAGTTGTTACTTATATATTTTAAGTTATTTTTATATGTACATATGCTCATACTAACAAATAGGAGAGTTTATGAAAAGGGTATTAAAAGTTGTTGCAATATGTTTTTTATGCGTAATTGGAGCATTCGGCCTTGCTATTGGCGGAATGTATCTTTTTGGTGGTTTTGAAGAAAAAATTGTTTATGCTGACAATTTATATTTCAGTAAAGCAGAAGTAGTTTCAGCAGAAAGGTTTTACTTTCAAGTAAATACCACAACTGAAGGCGTTACCAGAAAAACTGTAAGACTTACATCTTCACTTGGTGGAGAAAGAATAATTGACTTTCCAGAAGAAGTTGTAATTGGTAAAACTTATACCATTATTCCTAAGAAAAAAGCAAGTGGTGAAAATGTTGGTGGTAATGTAGTTTTATATGCTCAATATGAATCAACCGACGCTAACTTATCAGCTAAAGCACAATGCAATATTTTAATTGATGTTCCTGTTGATAATGTAGAAATTAAAATGCAAAATCTTACTATAAAGCCAAAACAAGTAGTTTCAATTTGTCAGGCTGGTAATGATGTTGATACAGCTTTAAAAGTTACACCAAGCAATTCTTTAGTTCCTTATTACTTAGATGGTGTTCCTACTGTAGCAGAAGTTGTTGATAAAACAATTTTCTTAGAATTAGTTGATACAATGGGCAACCCATTAAGTACCGAAATTGCTAAGTTTAAATTAAACAATGTTGCTCAAGATACAAACATTGTTAAAATTGGTTATGAATTAAAAGGCCAAGATGTTGTTTTTAAAGATAGTTTACATATTGAATCAGGTATGACTCAAACAGATTTATCTTTAAGAGCTTATATCTACTCAACTTATAAAGAACAAACTGCAAATGCTGTATTTAATGAAGAAGGAAAAATTACTTCTATTACATTAAATAAAGCAGATACATTAAATAAACAACTTAACTTTGCTATTGGTAGTTATGAAATAACAAATATGACAATTAATACTTCAAATAAAAATGTTTATTTGTTTGAAGATACAAAAATTTATTTAAATAACCCAAATGCAACAGGAAATGATATTAACTTAAATGTTACTTTAGAAAGTGACTCAGAAGGCGTTGAAATTAGTAAATATTACTTACTTGATAATGTTTATATTTCAATTGATAATCCTACATACAGAACTCTTTCAAAAAGCAACGACGAAACACTTGCAACAGCAAATGGTTTAAGTGCTAAGTTTGAAGGTGTTTCTACTGAAAAAGAAGAATGGTACTGGGTACTTAACATTAATAACTTTTTTGCTTACTACGATTACGAAAATAGCAGTAAAGCATTTTTAGTTACAATTAAATATGTTGATGAGCAACATACCTATACAAGAAACTTTAATATTATTCCAAAAATTTATGAAGTAGATAATATTTCAGTAGAGTATGATGAAGCAGAAGCAACATCATTTAATGTAAAGAGTGGCGAAAAAATTAGTTTATCAACAGATAACATTAATATAAATACTTCTTTACCTGTTGGTAAAAATCCAACATTTACTGAATTAGCTTACTATATTTCTTACGATAAGAACTATTCAGGTGGTACTACAGTTTCTACACTTCCACTTGAAAAAGGTAATTATAAAGCTGTATTTAACTTCTCTCTTGCTGAAAGTTCTGCAATTAGTTTATTCTCACTTTCTTCAGCTTGGGGAACATTAAATAAAGCTGTATTTACACAAAGTTCAAAAGTTTACACAATTGAATATGAAGGTGGTATGCCAAAACCAGCTAGCCCAGTAATATTTGATGCTAATGCAAATATTATGGCTGAAATTTTTGTAGATGTTACTTCAACTATTCCTACTCAAGATGTTTTCTATATAACAACAGGCGACACTTTTGTTGTAACTGAAACAATGGTTAAGTTCTACGAAAGTATTAGTGTGGATACTTATAATACAGTTCCTTACTTATCAATTAATAGTGTAAGATATTATGTTGATTATGTTCATTACTTAGATGAAAAAACAAATATTAGATATTTAAGAATTAATGACCAAAACCAATTAGATGATTTATATAAAGTTCAAGGTATTGGTAGTTTCTACTTAACAGCTCAACTTGTTTATCATGATGCAGCTACACAAAAAACTTATTGGTTAGGTAAGAGTTGTGATGCTAAAGTTGAAGTTTATGAAGAACTTTCAACATTGTCAGCTTATAAATATACTAGCGCTGAAGATTATAACGACTTCTTTGGAACAGATATTATTTATAACGAAGATGACGATAACACATACTATATCTTCTTAACCAGCCAAGAAATGGATTCATTAAATAACTATGTTTCTTACAAACAAGTTAACATTTCTTTTGAACAAGATTATGGCATTGATGTAAGTGCTTATAACGGTATTAGAAACATTAACTCTTCAGCTATAACTCTTGGTAACAATTGGATTCCTGTTGAAGTTTCTGGTAAAATTGTTGGTTATATTATTTATTATACAATCAACCCAATTAATACAATAAAAATTAATAATGTTGCTGTTCAAAATACATTTAAAGTTGTTGTAAGTATTAATGTTAACGGTACTTATGTTTATGCAAAATTTAATATCTCAGAAGATGATGAATCTTTAAATACAAATTATTTAAGTTTTGATATTACTGATAACACAATTACTTCAGCTGTTATTGAATATGCTTCACCAGGTGGCGCAAACGATGGTTCTACTGAAGCAAAAGCTTTAGAATTAAAAGCTGCTTTAGGTGCAAATGGTGTAACTTGGACAGGTATTAGTTTTGAAGATAATTTAAAATATTACTTCAAGTATAAAGATACCGATTCATCAGGTACTATCGAATCAATGGCTTACTATTTAACTGTTGTTGATGATAGTCAAATTGCTTTATCTAACTTATATAACTTTGAATTTAAGTTTGATGAAACTGCAAAAATTGGTAAGGGTGGTTTAACACTTTACAACTTCCCAGTTTACTTAAATGAAGAAGGTAAAAACCAAGGTATTTTATTAAGATTGCAAGTTCGTTCTGAAGGAACATGGAACTTTAACAGTCATTATAAATGGGAACCTTCTGCTCAAACTTTTGTTTTAACACAAAACGAAAACCTTGTAGATTATATTTACTTTAGAGTTTATGGTTTAGATATTAATATCGAAGCTGTTGGTCAAGATGTTCAAGGCTTTAAAGATAACCAAGTAAAATTAATTGATAATACAAATGGTATATTTAAATTTGTTGTTAAAGCAGGTTCTAGCGACGGAAATGGTAACACTATTGCTGTTACAGATTACTCAAAATTATTTAAAACAAATCTTTTAACTGTTAGTCAAAACAATGCTTTACCTGAAGCAGATAGACAAGATGTTGTAGTTAGTGATGATTACTTAAATCTTGTTGTAAATAAAGACTTTATTGATGATAAAGATACTACAATAATGTTCTTTGTAGGTTCAAGCACAAACAGAATAAGAATTAAAGTTGGCAGAGTAGGCGAAGAAGATGTTTTTGCAACAACATATGTTCAAACCGTAACAGGTGCATATGAAGTTGAAGTAAACAAAAACTTTGAAGCTCCAACAACAAGCAATAATTTTGTAACCGTTGAATATAAAAACGAAGATGATGATACACCTATTTCAGAACTTGTTAACATTTCTCTTAGTGTTGTAAGTCATACATTATCTTCAAGTTACGGTATTGTTTCTCCAATTACAATTAATGGCGATAATACTTTAACATTTAAAACTGTTCCAGTTGGATATACTGCAGTTATTGGTTTAACTGTTGCTAAGAAAAATGTTCCAACAGACTTTATTTATAGCGAATATACAATTACTGTTTTACCTACATTAAATGAAAACGATTTAGTTATTGGTTCTCTACACAATGCAGTAGGTCCAGAAGATTCAACATATCACTTTATTACTGCTGGTGAAGATAACGCTGTTACATTAAATGGTGGTAGCATTGTTTATGCAGGTAAGTTGTTAGAAAATAAAGCAAAAATTTCAAAAGTTTCTGTAACATATGCAAATGTAAATGCTAATGAAACACTTGATGTTAACTTACATATGAATATGACCAATTCAAACGGAAACTTAACTATTTGGTCAGATGACTTAAACTATGATAAAGATGTTAAATTAACATTTGTATTTGAGTTCAATGATGGTGGTAAATTTATTTATGAAAAAGTTATTAAAGTAAAAAGTAACTTAACCTTAAATTTAATTAAAACTCACTATTCAGTTGACGAAACAATTAACTTAACAGATACATCAAAATATACATTTACTAAAAATGCTCAACCAGCAGAATTAGATTTATCTACTTTTGAGTATGATAACTTAAGTGCAAGTTATAACAAAAATACCTTTACTTATAGTTCAATCTATTTTGAAGATGTAAGTAGCATTCAAAGTTATAATGATTTCTCACTTAAAGTTAAAAATCCAAATTATACAGTACAAACAACTTCTATTGCATTTAAGTTTGTTACAGATAAAGGTTATGCTTTACAATTTGTTTTAAATATTACAATTAGTTCAACACTTTCTGAAAACGAATTAACTGTTGGTTTATTACATATTTCTACTGGCGATGGTGATAGCAACTATTACTACTTAAATGCTGGTGAAGTAAACGCTATTTCAACTACTAACGGAAAAATTTCTTTCTCTGGTAAATTAGCTGAAGCAAACGAAAAAATTAAACAAATTAATGTTTCTATTGAAGATGATGCTGCATATGCTTTAACTGCTGATGAGCATATGGTAGCAACCATCTCAGGTAAAAATGTTTCTATTTACTCAAAAGATATTGCAGAAGATAAAGATGTTAACATTACATTTACTTTTGTTTTCACAGACGATACAACTTTTGTAATAACTAAAAAAGTAAAAGTTGTAGCAAACGTAACATTAACTTTAAAGAATGCACAAATAAAATCAGTTGATACTATTAACTTAATTGATTCAAACAACTATGTTTTAACTATCAATGGTACAGAACAAACATTAAATATGTTAGACTTTAACTTTGATAGCGAAACAACTAACTACAATAAAAATAACTTTGTTGTAGATTCTGCTATGTTTGAAAGAGAAGGAACTGAAGCAAATACTTACACATTAAAAGTTAAGAGTGATGCAGGTAACGCTGGTGAAGAAAAAGAATCAACTATTACATTTGTTTATGTAACAAGTTATGGCTATAACTTAACTTTTGACTTAACTTATACTATTACCTTTGAATAGAAAAAAAGGAGAGATAAATTAATATGAATTTATTTGAAAATCCAAAATATTATAGTAGGGACGAATTTGATAAAATTTCTTATCAAGACCAAAAAGAACTTTTCTTAAGAATTAGAGCATGGGTTCCTAACGTTGATAACGAAACAAGGTACAACAAAGATAAGTACAAAAAAGTTATTATTAAAAAAATAGAACAAATTTGTGCTTATGCTTGTTCAGGCCATATTCCTTCACAAGACTATATGGGTTATATTTATAAAAGGGGATTTGCCGATATCTTTCCTATTAACTATAAAAGGTCTTTAGAGTGGAACATTATTGCTGCAGCAAATGCAAGTAAACTTGCTCCACAAAAAATGAAAGCTTTTATGAACCCAGCTATCGATATGATTTTGGTTAGTGAAAGATGGGGTCAAATTATTAAATTTAACGATTTAAACCTTGGCAATTACTTCTGGTTTTTAAGCCAATATGTTTGCGAAAATTTATATAAAGACCTTAACCTTAACCCTGTAGAAATGGCTAAGAAAGAACTTATTGAAGAAGATACTAACGAAAGTAGAACAAGAATCTTCTTTGATAGATTTAGAAACAGAAGCGTTGAAAAGGCTATTAAAGACTTGGTTGAAAAATTACCAGAAAATATGCCACAAAACGAAGATGACGGTGTGGGTGAAGAATTACTTAAAGATCCTAACGCTAAAGAAGATGATGACGATATTTCAGATATCAATATTGAAGATATTTCATAATCATAAAAAACAAACTAAAATAAAACCTAAAAGTTATGCTTTTGGGTTTTATTTATTTTAAAAAAAGTGTTAGTATAATAAAGTAAAAAAAATAATTAGTTTTTATATAAAGTAAAAAAAGGTAAAGTTATATATGATTTTTGCAACAAATAATTTAGATAAACTTAAACAATTAAAAGACTTAGCACCAATGCTTAATATTGTAGGTCTAAGAGAATATGGTATTGAAATTGATATTGAAGAAGATGGTAAAACTTTAGAAGAAAATGCAATTAAAAAAGCTCTCACAATTTACAACCAAACAAAACAAAGTGTTGTAGCAGATGATAGTGGTTTGTTTATTGATTATTTTGAAGGTTGGCCAGGCGTTTATACACATAGATTTATACCAAATTCTACAGCAAGCGAACGCAACCAAGCTATACTGGAAAAAATGGCCAATTTAGACGATGATTTGCGTGGAGCAAGAGTTGTCTGCGTCTTAGCTGTTTGCGACAAGGAAGGGGCAATTTTCACCTTTAAAGGCGAATTTAAATGCAGTATCTCAAAAGAAGAAAAAGGTGATAACTTTTTTGGCTTTGATTCTATAACTTTATTGCCTGATGGAAGGACTGTAGCAGAACTTTCTGACCAAGAAAAAGAAAAAGTAAACGCAAGGTCTATGGCTTTTGAAAAATTAATTAAAGCATATAAAAATAACGAACTTAATATTTAGTTTTATAGTTTTAAAATAAAGAAATACAAAAAATAGATTTTTGTTAATTTGTATTTTTTTAATTAAAGTAAAAACTATTAAGAATAGATATTAAAAAAAATAAAAAACAAATTTATAAATTAATATTGACAATAAAATAAAAATAGATTAATATTACTACACCTATAAAGAGTGCGTTAGGGACAAGCCCGTTTGTAGCGCACAGCAACCTGGATAAAAAACTAAGGTGCTAATGCTTGATTGATGGGAACAAACAATTATTAATTTAATTTAAAATCCTATCATGTCGATAGGATTTTTTTTCGTTCTTTTTTATAGGTAAAATAAAAGAGAGGAGAAAAAGTAATGAAAGACATAGTTTATTTACAACTAAATACTTTAAAGGAGTTAACAAGTTTTAAAAAGTTAGTAAAACCTTTAAAAACAAAATTAAACTTAAATAGTGAAGATAAAAAATTTTTTCCTATTGCGTTTGATTTTAAAAACAACTTAGCTTATACAATATCTAGCCCTTCTATTTGTGCTTTATGTTTTGTATCTGCTAAAAATAAACGACTATCGTTAGAAGAGTTTAAACAACTTATTGCTTAACAACAAAGGAGAAATATATAAAATGAAAAAAATTATTACAAGCGAAAGTGTAAATTGTGGACATCCAGATAAAACTTGCGATATTATTGCAGATAGTTTTTTAGATGAAGCTTTAAGCCAAGATAAAGACTGTCAAATGGCTGTTGAATGCGCTATTAAAGATAACAAACTTATGATTTATGGCGAATCAACAACAACAGCAAAAATCAACTACGAAGGTATTGCTAAAAAGGTTTTAAAAGATATTGGTTACACAAACGAGTTTGAATTTGTAAAAACTCTTTCACAACAATCACCAAACATTGCAAATGCAGTTAAAAAAGATGAATTATGTGCAAACGACCAAGGTATTATGTTTGGTTATGCTACAAACGAAAACAAATACTTTATGCCTTATCCAATTATTATTGCACACCGTCTTATGAAAGTTTATGACGAATATAGAAGACAAAACCCTGAAACATATTTTGCTGATGCAAAAAGCCAAGTAAGTGTTGAGTATGAAGATGATAAACCACAAGAAATTCATACTATCTTAATGTCAGTTTCACACAAAAAAGGTTTAGATCACGAAACTATTGTTTCAGACCTTAAAGAAAATGTTATTAAACCAGTTTTAAGTGAATTTAGCGAACTTAAAAGTGATAACGTAAGATATGTATTAAATCCAAGTGGAGAGTTTTACATTTGGGGTAGTTTTTCAGATAGTGGTTGCGTAGGCAGAAAAATTATTGTTGATACATACGGTGGTGTAGGTAAAGTTGGTGGTGGTTGCTTTAGTTCAAAAAATGCAACTAAAGTTGATAGAAGTGGTGCTTACTTTGCAAGATATGTTGCAAAAAGTGTTGTTGCTAGTGGCCTTGCTGATAAATGTGAAGTTGAACTTAGTTATGCTATTGGTTTAACCGATCCACTTAGTGTAGAAGTTAACACCTTTAACACAAATAAAGTAGAGGAAGATATTATTAAAGAAATTGTTAAAGCAAACTTTAACTTTAGCGTTTCAAATATGATTAAAGAGTTAGATTTACTTAAACCTATTTATGCAAAAACTGCTTGCTATGGTCATTTTGGTAGAGATGAATTCCCTTGGGAAAAAGTTAAAAAATTAAAAATCTAATTTAAAAAAAACTGATATAAAAAGTATAAAGTTAAAACAAAAATTTAAAAGACTGTACAATTATTGCGCAGTCTTTTTTTTTATACCTTTTTATAAAAAGAAACTTAAAAAAAATGGTTAGCGAACACTTTAAAAATAAAAATTTTATTATATAAAAATACAAAAAGTTTTTAAAAAAATTAACATATAAAAATTAAAACAAATAAAAAAAGTATAGTTACAAAATTTTTTACAAACACTAGGTTTAGGAGAAATTTACTTTATGAGTTGTGGAATGGTTAGAAAAGTTGATGAACTAGGTAGGGTGGTTATTCCTAAAGAAATGCGAAGAATTTTAAACATAAAAACAGGCAGTTCAATTGAAATGTTTATTAACGATAATAACGAAGTTGTATTAAAAAAATTTTCGGAAATAACTAATGTTTTATTGTTTGCCGAAAATCTTGCAGAAGTTATTTTTGATTATTTAAAATTACCTTGTTTAATAAGTGACGACGAAAAAATATTAGTAGTTAAAGGTTTAAATAAAAAAGAATATTTAAATAAAAAAATAGTTAACTTAAATAATAAAAATAATAATAAAAAAGATTATTTTGTTTTAAATAAAGAAGAACAATTTTTATTAGAAAATAAAAATAATTTTGAAAACAATTATATATTTAATATTTATAGTGAAGGAATAGAAACGGGGTATATTTATATTTTAAGTGATAATATTTTACCCGATAATATAATTTCAAATATAATTATTTTAAAAAAGTTTTTAAGCAATTTGCTTAAGTTTTAGGTTTTAAATTACACCAAATTAATTCATTAATTTTATTTAAAATTTGTTTATAAATAAAACCTTGTTTTTTTGTAAAATTAATATTTTAGTTTTATTAAATTCAGTCTTATTTTATTTGTGTATTATTTTTTTTATTTTTAACAATTATTTTAATAAATATTATTTATTTAATTATTTATTTAATTTTTATTATTACTTTTATTAAAAAAATGGTTGTTCGGTGACGAAATTGTACTTTTTAGGTAAATAAAGGCTTTTACAGTTAGACCAGTCGGTCGGAAATGCCAAAAACTTAAAATAAAAAAATAAATTAAAAATAAATAATAAAAAATAAAAAATTAAAATAATAAAAAAATAATGCAAAAAAATAAGGTAATAAATACGCAAAAATATAAGTAAAATTTAAAACCTAATTTGTAATAAAAAAACAAAAAATTATAATCATTAAAAATATAAATAAATATTAAAAAAACAAATGAAAAATAAAAGAGTGTAAAGGGGAGAATACCAAAAAAAATGAAAAAGCAATCATTTGTTTTTAGTGCAGTACTACTTGCCGTTAGTGGAATATTTTGCAAAATATTAGGGGCAATTTATAAAATACCACTAAGCAATATTTTAGGTTCGCAAGGTATGGGAATATATTATTTGGTGTTTCCTATATACGCATTTTTTTTAACACTTACATCTTCAAGTTTTACAACAGCTATTTCAAAAATAGTTTCAAAACAAATGGCTGATAACAAAAAATTATTAGCATATAAAACTTTTAAAGCGTCACTTATTTTACTTGTATTTTTAGGTTTAATTGCTGGAATATTTTTATCAATATTTTCATATTTAATTGCACGTCTTCAAGGCGAAACAAATGCGTATATTTGTTATTTAATTATTTCGCCATCTATTTTACTGGTTGCAATTATTTGTGCGTTTAAGGGGTATTTTCAAGGTTTGCAAAATATGACTCCAACAGCACTTTCGCAAGTAATTGAACAATTAATTAAACTTTCAACTGGATTTGTTCTTGCTAGTTTACTAGTTAAAAAAGGTGTGGTGTTTGGTACAACGGGCGCTCTTTTAGGGGTTACTTTATCTGAACTTTTTGGTTGTATTTTTATTGTAATTTACTTTTTTATTTTTAAGAAAAAACATAAAAATAGTTTTAACTTTTCGGGTGCTTCGGTAGAAGAAAAACAATCTTCATTAAAACCTATTGTTGTGCAAGTTTTTAAAACTTCAATACCTTTTACACTTAGTTCGGTTATACTTCCACTATCGCTGGTTATTGATAGTTTTTTAATTATAAACATTTTAAAGTCAATGCAGTTTAATAAAATTTTTGCCACTAGTTTACTTGGTATAAACTCGGGTATAGTTAATACTTTGGTGGGACTTCCGTCTACTTTATCAACTGCAATTTGTATGACTATTGTACCTTTTATTTCGTTTGCACTTTCTAAAAAAGATTTTGAAAGTATAAATCAAAAAACGGGTTTAGCCATAAAACTTACAATGTTAATTGCTGTTCCTTGTGTTTTTGTTTTTATTTTTTTTAGTGCTCCTATAATTAAAATTTTATACTCGGGTAGTTTTGCAAATAATTATGAGTTTAATGTTGCGTGCTCGCTTTTAACCTTATCAAGTATTAATGTTTTGTACTTGGCTATTTTGCAAATTTCAACAGCGCTTTTACAATCAATTAATAAAGCGTATATTCCTGTTATAAGTTTGGCTGTAAGTTTAATAGTAAAGGTTGTTTGTGAAATTGTTTTTATAAATATCCCGTACTTAAATATTTTTGGGGCTGTTATATCAAATGCAGTTTGTTATTTTGTTTCAAGTGCAATTAACATTTATTATTTTAGAAAAAACATCAACATAAATTTTTCGTTTTATAGGGCAGTGGTTTGCCCAGTATTAGCAAGTGTAAGTATGTGCTTGTTTATATTTTTATCTATTTTAATTTTACAAAATTTTGTAGGTTATACTTTAACTATAATTTTATCTTTTATTGCTGGGTTAATTTTCTATTTAGTTTTAGTATTTGTAATGAAAACTTTTACCCGTCAAGAGCAACTATCACTATTCAACTTTAAAAGAATAAAAACTAAAAGTTAAAAGTTTGTTATGATTATTGAGTAACTTAAAAAAAGTTTAAGTGTTTTTTATTTGGCAATACTTTTAATATGAACAAAACTCAGTTTATTAAAAAATTAAGCGATAGTTGTAATATTGATAAAAATCTTTGTGATTTTGTTTTAAATAGTGCTTATCTTTTATTGTGCGACAACTTAAAAAAGGGCGAAACCTTAAATATAAAAGGTTTTGGAAAATTTTATGTTAAGTTTAGAAAAGAAAGACTTTTAAAAAGGGGAAATCAAACATTACTAATTGGAACAAAAAATGTTCCTGTTTTTAAAATGGGTAAAAATTTTAAAAATATTATAGGTTAGTTTTTATTAATAAAACTTACTATAAAAAGCGTTTTAATTAAAGTTAATTTACTGCAAACAAAAATAACTTTTGATTGTTTTTAATACTTGTGCTAATATTGTTTGTATGAAAATTAAAAACGTTGAAATTAAAAATAACTTATTCTTAGCACCTATGGCAGGAATAACCGATAAAGCATTTAGATGTTTGTGTAAAAAGTTTGGTGTAGGCTTAACTTATACCGAAATGGTTAGTGTTAAAGGTTTATTTTATAACTCAAAAAACACAAAACAATTACTAGATACTTTTGAAAGTGAAAGTCCTTGTGCTGTTCAACTTTTTGGTAACGAACCAGAAGTGTTTAGAACAGTTATAAAAAGTGGTGTTTTAGATAAATTTGATATTATAGATATTAATATGGGTTGCCCAGCACCAAAAATAGTAAAAAACGGTGATGGTAGTAGTTTAATGAAAGATTTAAACTTGGCTAGCGAAATTATTAAAGCGTGTGTAGAAAGCACCGATAAACCAATTACAGTTAAGTTTAGAAAAGGCTTTTATAAAACTGATGATAAACTAACCCAATTTGCAAAAATGTGTGAGAGTAGTGGTGCAAGTGCAATAACCGTTCACCCAAGAACCCGTGAAGACTTTTTTAGTGGCGAAATTGATATTGAAGATATTAAAAAAGTAAAACAAGCAGTAAATATTCCAGTAATAGGCAACGGCGATGTAGTAGACGAAAATAGTTACAAAAAAATGCTTTCATCTGGTTGCGATGGGGTTATGATAGG
>JAFWWV010000126.1 GCA_017523305.1 Clostridia bacterium | reverse complement strand
TAGCAATGTTTGAAACAATGGAATATAAAGGATATATCATTGAGGCTGATGATGTTAATTTTGATAATGATAAAGAAAATCTAGTTAATATATATGAATCTAAAAAAGATTATGAAAATAAAGAGAGTATTGAAGTGGTATCATTAAATACAATAGGACTAAAACAAAATATAAAAGAGTATATTGATGAAACTTATATGATGAAAGATATAGATGTTCCAAGTGAAAGGGCATATCTTAATTTTGTTTTAGGGTATGATTTACTACAAGATATGTTGAAGAAATCTGATAAACCAGAGTGTGATATAAGTTATGACTTTTGTGATTATGTATCTGGAAAGTTTATGAAAAGTGAAGAATATAGAAATACAAGACATTCAACTTATGAAATGTTAGAACAATGGATTAGAGATAATAAAAATCTTATTCAATATGAGTATAACGATTTTATAGGAAAAGAATATGAAAGTTATAATGATATGACCGTATTATTAACAGGCGATAGAAACGGACAACCTATTGTGCTAGTTGAAAGAGTTGTAGATGAAAAGCCAGAATATATAATAGGAATTAACTATGAAATTAAAGATAATAATTTAAGTTGGGGTTATGGCTATTATTATTCTGATGATATTAAAAAAGCACTTAATGATTATCAAAAAGTAATTGAGGGTGGAAATCTAGCAGATACTTTTGAGAAAAAAGAAGAATTAAAAGTAAAGTTAGTAGGTATTGATAGTTGGGATAGACCTGTTTATAAAGATAAAGATGGAAACCTTTATAAAGATGTTAATTTAGGTAGAGGTGAATTAGATTTGCATACTGCTGTAAATAATGATTTTTATGGTGAGCCAGATTCACCAATAAGTGATGATATTAAAGTAAGTGTAATAAAAAGTTTTAATAAAAATAAAGATAGAGAAAGGTAGGAACTTAATTGGAAGAAAAAAATAAAAAGGCTTTATTTAATACAAAAATTGTTGCTGATATGAAATACAATGGTGAAATAGTAACTATCATTGATTTTATAAAAGGTAAAGATATTTATTGTGATAGATATAGTGTTAAGTTTTCTGATGGAACAATAAAAGATAATATTATGAGTTGTGAACTTGACTTTAATTTTAAACAAAAAAATAAGGAAAGGAGTAGATAAAATTGGAAGTTAAGATAAATAGAGAAATACGAAACTATACTGAAAGTATATTCTTTGGACTGTCCTTGCGACAGTTCATTTTTTCTATATTGGCTTGTGGGGTAGCAGTGCTACTCTATTTTTTATTAAAAGGTAAGTTTGGAATAGAAACATTATCTTGGGTATGTATTTTAGGTGCGTCACCTTTTGCTGCACTTGGCTTTATAACATACAACGGAATGACTGCTGAAAAGTTTATATATGCTTGGATTAAGTCAGAGTTTCTAATTCCTAAACGATTAACTTTCAAGCCAACTAATTTTTATTATGAATTATTAAAAGACAAAATTGAAAAGGAGGATTTAAAGAATGAAAACATTGAAAATGTTGTTTAAGCAGGATAAAGAAGTATTTGTAGTACCGAAATGTGTTCAAGATATAATTCCTGTTAATAAAATATGGCAAGATGGAGTATTTCAAGTAGGAAAGAATAAGTTTTCTAAATGTTATAGATTTACAGATATAAATTATGCAGTTGCAAGTAGAGCAGATAAAGAGGCTATGTTTTTAGAGTATAGTGAATTATTAAATTCATTTGATACAGGTGCTACAACAAAGATTACTATACTGAATAGAAGATTAAATAAAGTTGATTTTGAGAAAAACATACTTTTACCACTTGCAGAAGATAACCTAGATGAATATAGAAAAGAGTATAATAAAATGCTTTTAGATAAAGGAACAGGTGCAAATGGAATTACACAAGAAAAGTTTTTAACAATTTCTGTTAATAAAAAAAGTGTTGAAGAAGCAAGAAATTATTTTGGAAGAATTGGTGCAGATTTATCTGCACATTTTTCACAATTAGGCTCAAAATGTATAGAACTTGACGCAGTTGATAGACTTCGTATGTATCACGATTTTTATAGGGCAGGTGAAGAAAATTCTTTCACTTTTGACTTTATACAAAATATGAGAAAAGGACATAGTTTTAAAGATTTTATATGTCCGGATACAATGGAGTTTGAAAGCGATTATTTTAAAATGGGAAATAAATATGGTAGAGTTATTTTCTTAAAAGAATATGCTAGTTATATTAAAGATAATATGGTAGCAGAATTGACAGACTTAAATAGAAATATGATGATGAGTATTGATGTAGTTCCTGTTCCTATGGACGAGGCAGTTAGAGAAGTGGAAAATAGAAGATTAGGAGTAGAAACAAATATCACGAATTGGCAAAGACGACAAAACTCTAATAATAATTTTAGTGCAGTTATTCCCTACGATATGGAACAACAACGAATTGAATCAAAAGAGTTTTTAGATGATTTAACAACTCGTGACCAAAGAATGTTTATATGTGTATTAACTATGGTGCATACGGCAGAT
>JAFWWV010000125.1 GCA_017523305.1 Clostridia bacterium | reverse complement strand
TTGGAAAAGTTACGGGGTTCTTTTTATTTAGAAATTTAATTAATAGTTACAATGAAGATAAACAAGCAAACGACGAAGAAAGAAAAAATATAAAGAAATACGGAATTGCTTCGTTAATACTATCAGGCATAGGATTGCTTATATCTTTAAGTTGCTTAATTTTTAGTTTAATAAACTTAGATTTGGCTGGTTTTTCTTACGGCCTTATTATGATAGTGTATATTTTAGGCGGGGTTGTAATTTCGGCTTTATTGGCCATTTACGGGTTTATATTTGCCGTAATGCAAATTAGGCTTAACAGAAAGGCTTTGGGCGTTATAGGGCTTGTTTTGTCGGTTTTATCGCTTATTGCAAGTGTGCTTTTAGTTGTTTTTATGATTATTTAATTTGGTATAAAAAAAGAAGGGAAAAATAAACCCTTCTTTTAATTTTTAAATAATATTAAGCTTTGTTGTTGCTACCATAAGAAATAATTCTTTTGCTAACAATAGTTGAAATTTCTCCCATACCTTCAGTTAAATATTTACGATAGTCAATGTTTTTTACGTTTTGTTTAACGTTATTTAAAATACCAATTAAAAGTGCAATTCTTAAATCAGTATCTCCATTAATTTTGCAAATATGTTTTTTTGCTGCTTCTGCTAAAAATTCGTCAGGAATACCTTTTGCTCCAGTAATATCAACACCTAAATTAAATAATCTATCTACACTTTCAGCTTCAACACCACTTGCTCCGTGTAAAACCAATGGAGTGTTTGGTATAACTTTTTCAATTTCTTCTAAAATATCAAATCTTAATTTTGCTTCGCCACCAAATTTATAAGCACCGTGTTTTGTTCCAATAGCAATTGCTAAACTATCAACACCTGTTCTTTCAACAAATTCTTTTGCTTGATATGGATCTGTAAAGCAGCTGTTTTTATCTTCAACAACAATGTTATCTTCAATTCCTGCAAGAGAACCAAGTTCTGCTTCAACAAAAACACCTTTTTCGTGAGCATAATCAACAACGTTTTTTGTAATTGTAATATTATCTTCAAATGGCAACATTGAAGCATCAATCATTACAGAGTCGCAACCAATTTCAATTGCTTTTTTAACACTTTCAAAAGAAGTACCGTGGTCTAGGTGGAAAGAAATTGGAACTTTACATTCTTTTCTTGCTGCAACAATAATTTGTTTTAAATATTCTTCGCCCATAAATTTTAATGCACCTTCAGAAATTTGTGCAATAACTGGTGAAGATGTTTGTTCGGCACCAGCAATAATTGCTTTTAAAACTTCTAGTGTACCAAAGTTAAAAGCACCTACAGCATAGCCTTTTTCTAAAGCGTCTTTAAGTAAATATTTTTTCATACTGTCTCCTAAAAAATTTATTTTACAATATTATTTTAAACCAAAAAAAAATAAATGTTAAACAATTAGGGTTTAAAAAATTAAAAAAATTGCTTAAATTATAAAAAACAAACAAAAAAAGAACTTAAAACTTTTCAAAATTGTTTTTAAAAAATTTTGCTATATAATATAATTTAGTTATAAAACTTAAAAAAGGAAAATGTTATGAAACTAGAATATTTTTTTCCAGTATTTAAAGAAGATAATATTAAAGATTATTTAAGTAATTTTAAAAAGACCGAATTTTATAAAAAACATAAAGAAAAAGTTTTTATGTTTGTTTGTGAAAAAGACGATAAAACAAATTTAGAGTATTTATCCAAAGAAGCATTAAAAAGCGAAGATTATAAAATTTTAGTTCTTGATAAACCTTTTACTTACAACGATGCTTTTTATCAAGCACTACCACATTTTAAAGCAGATGTTGTTTTATTTGGCGATACAAAAATTTCAAGAATAGATGCTGTTTTTGAAAAGTGTTTAGAAAAACATAGTAAAGAAGTAAAGGTTGTTCATATAGTAAAAAGAAACAAAGGTTTTAAAGGTTTCTTTAGAAATATGTTTCAAAAAATGTACAACTTTTTTATTCGTATTTTTACAGGTAAAAAAGATAGGTGTAATGTAATAAGTTTGGGTTTAATTGATAAAGATATTGTAGATCTTTTTAAAGTTTTACCAGGTAAATGTTGCTTTTTAAAAAACACTAAAAACCTTAAAGGTTTTGAAAGTAGAACAATTTATATTGACCAAAATACCAAAACATACAAACCAAACTTTAAGAAAAAAACTGCAGCACTAAAAGGTGCTTTTGCTTTTGGTGGAGTTGTAGGCTTTTTAATAGTGCTACAAATTATATTAAACTGTGTTATAAAAACAAGTTTATCTGCTTATAATATCATAAGTATATTGGCAATTTTATTGTTTACTTGTACAATTTCAATTTTAATTCCAAAACACTTTTTTGATATAAGAAATAGAGAAAGTTTAAACGAAAAATTTAATGTCGAACAAATTAATAAAGATTAAAAAGGCAAGGCTTAAAAAATGATTGATGAAAGACTAAAAACTTTAGCTAAAAACTTAATAAATTATTCATGCTCACTACAACCAGGCGAAAAAATTTTAATCGAAGCTATGGATACAGATGAAGAATTTTTATGCGAACTTGTAAAAGAAACTTACAAAATAGGAGCATGCCCATTTGTAAAACCATTAATGTCAAAATTAAATCGTGAACTTTTAAAAGGCACAACAGAACAAAGAGAAAAATTAAGATGTGACTTCGATTTACCTGTTATGGAAAATATGAACGCATATATTTCAGTAAGAAGTAAAAATGTTTACGAAAATAGTGATGTACCAAAAGAAAACTTAAAAACTGTAAATATTAACTATAATTTACCAGTTCACCATAATACAAGAGTAGCTAAAACTAAATGGGTTATATTAAACTATCCAACAAGCGTAGTTGCTCAAAATGCAGGTATGAGCACCGAAGCTTTTGAAGACTTTTACTTTGATGTTTGTAATTTAGATTACTCAAAAATGGAAAAAGCAATGCAACCATTAAAAGAGTTAATTGAAAAAACCGATAAAGTAAGAATTGTTGCTCCTGGTACAGATTTAACTTTTTCAATAAAAGGTATGCCTGCTATTAAATGTTGTGGTAAAAACAACATTCCTGATGGAGAAATTTTTACAGCCCCAGTTAAAAATAGTGTTAACGGTGTTATTAAATATAATATTCCAATTTTATCAAGCAACGGCGAACGTCACGAAGATGTTACCTTAACTTTTGAAAATGGTAAAATTATAAATGCAACTTCAAAAAGCAATGAAGATATTAATAAAATATTTAATACCGACGAAGGTGCAAGATATGTGGGCGAATTTGCTTTTGGTGTAAACCCATATATTAAAAAACCTATGCTTGATATTTTATTTGACGAAAAAATTATGGGCTCAATTCACTTTACTCCAGGTAGTTGTTATGACGAGTGTGATAACGGCAATAAATCAGCAATCCACTGGGACTTAATTCAAATTCAAACTCCAGAGTATGGTGGTGGCGAAATCTACTTTGATGATGTGTTAATTAGAAAAGACGGTAAGTTTGTTTTAGAAGAACTTAAAGTTTTAAACCCAGAAAACTTAATTTAATTAATAAAAAATAAAAACAAAGACAAAATTTTTGATTTTAAATAATAAAAAAAGTTGTTTTTGTTTTTTTTTATTTGTATAATATGTTCATAAGCAAAAAACGTTTTATAACAATAAAACAAAAGGCTTTTAGTTAAAAGGGAGAAAAATATTATGACAGTAAAAATTGGTATTAACGGATTTGGAAGAATCGGCAGATTAGTGTTAAGAGCAGCAGCTGACAGAGATGATGTTGAAGTTGTTGGTATTAACGACCCATTTATTTCACCAGACTATGCAAGTTATCTTTTAAGATACGACACAATTCATGGTCACTTTAACGGAACTGTTGAATACACAGAAAACAGCATTATTGTTAATGGTAAAGAAATTAAAATGTTTGCTGAAAAAGAACCAAACAAAATTGACTGGAAAGGTTGTGGCGCAGAATATATCGCAGAAGCAACTGGTAAATTTACAGATCCAGACGGTGCAAAACTTCACTTTGAAGGTGGCGCTAAAAAAGTTGTTATTACAGCACCTGCTAAAGGTGGAATCCCAATGTTTGTTATGGGTGTAAACAACACAACTTATACAAAAGACATGAACATTGTTTCTAACGCAAGTTGTACAACAAACTGCTTAGCACCACTTGCAAAAGTTATTAACGATGAATTTGGCCTTCTCGAAGGTCTTATGACTACTGTTCACGCAACAACAGCAACACAACTTACAGTTGATGGTCCATCTAAAAAAGATTGGAGAGGTGGTAGAGCAGCAGCAGGAAATATTATTCCATCTTCAACAGGCGCAGCAAAAGCTGTTGGTGTTGTTATTCCAGAACTTAACGGCAAACTTACAGGTATGAGCTTTAGAGTACCTACACTTGATGTTTCTGTTGTTGACTTAACTTGCAGACTTGCAAAACCTACAACTTATGAAGAAATTAAAGCAGCTGTTAAAAAACACAGCGAAACAGATCTTAAGGGTATTTTAGGTTATACAGAAGAACCTGTTGTTTCAAGTGACTTTATTCATGATTCACGTACATCAATCTTTGATGCAAACGCAGGTATTATGTTAAGTGATACTTTTGTTAAACTTGTTTCTTGGTAAGATAACGAATGGGGTTATAGCAACAAAGTTGTTGACCTTATTGCATACATGGCAAAAGTAGATAACAAATAATTTAAAAATTTAAAATAAAAAAAAAGATGCAAAAATGCATCTTTTTTTATTTTTTTTAATAAATAAATTTTATAAAAAAAACTAATCTTCTAATCCTAAAATATAGTCAGCAGTTACACCAAAATATTTGGATAGTGCAATAATAAAACTTGCCTTAGGCTCGTTTATACCTTTTTCCCAAAAATCAACTGCTTTTTGAGAAGCCCCTATTTTTTTTGCAAGATCAGTTTGTGATAAATTTATTTCTTTTCTCAGTTCATATATTCTTGTAGATAATTTTGTTTTCATATTTTTAGTTTAGTAGAAATATACTAAAATATGTGTGTTTAGTAGAAAACTACTAAAATATATTGACATAATATTTTAAATTAGTGTATATTATAATTATAAATAAACAAAAAGGGGATTTATAAAAAATGAAAAAGAAATTATTAAATATACTTGCTTGTTTAAGTATTATTTTAATTGGTGCTTTTGCTCTTGTAGGTTGTGGTGATGACCCGGCAGATACAAATGTTTATGTTTCAACAGAAGCACAATTAAC
>JAFWWV010000014.1 GCA_017523305.1 Clostridia bacterium | reverse complement strand
GGTAAACTGGCTGAAGAAATGTTTTTAAATTAATTGTTTGCTTTTTTAAATTTCTTAATTTTTAGTGTAAGTTAAAATAAAAAAATAAAAAAAGTTAAAAAAACAAAAATCGATTTAAAACAACTTAATTCTACTAATTTCGATAAATTATAACTAATTTCGATAAATTATAACTAAGTTTGATAAATTAAAAATAATATCGATTAAGTTCGATTAAATTCGATTAATTATAACTAAATTCGACTAATTAAAATTAAATTCGATTATGTTCGATTAAGTTCAAAAAAGTTCGATTAATTTAAATAAATTTCGATAAATTTCGATAAATTTCGATTTAAAAAAAACAAATTCAAAAAAAATTCAATTTATAAAAAACAAAAAAACAAAGGAGAACAATTTTTTATGGTTACTTTAACTAGTGCAGAAAACGCATTAAAATCTGTTTACTTAAATGTTTTAAGTGAACAATTAAATATTAATTCAAACGCTTTATTATCAAAAATTAACCAAACTTCTAAAGATGTTTTTGGTAAAGAAATTATTAAACTTGCTCCGTTTGGTCTTAACGGTGGTATTGGTGCTGGTACTGAAACTGGCGTTTTACCAACTTCTGCTGGCCACAACTTTTTACAATTTAAAACAGGCCTTAAAAACCTTTATGGTACAATTTCTCTTAGCGACAAGGCTATTAGGGCAAGTAAAAGCAACACAGGTGCTTTTGTAAACTTACTTAACGACGAAATGGAAAGTTTAATTAAATCTAGTTGTTTTAATCTTGGCCGTATGGTTTATGGCGACGGTACAGGTTTAATAGGTGTTGTAAAATCTGTTAGTGGCAACACAGCTGTAATGAATAGCGTTAAAAACTTTGTAGAAGGTATGAAAGTAGATTTCTACAACGGCGAAAACGCAGTTCTTTCTGGCGTGGTTGTTTCTTTTGTAGATAGAAAACAAAATCAAGTAAGTTTTTCTTCTGCTTTAACTGGGGTAGCAGAAAACTACGCTTGTTATGTTTCACTTTCAAAAGATAACGAAATTACAGGCATTAAACGCATTTTTGACACAACCGAACAAAACAAAATTTTATACGGTGTAGATAGAACAAATTATAAATGGCTTTACCCTTATATTTGCGAACACGAAACTGCAACCGAAATTAATGATGTTATGATTCAAAAAGCTTTAAACAGCATTGAAGAAAACACTGGCAACCAAGTTGATTTTATTGCTGTTTCTGGCGATGTAAGAAATGCTTATCAACAATATTTAAGCGAATATAGAAGAAACATTGATGTTACAACCCTTGCTAGTGGCTATAAGGCTATGACTTATGCTGGCGTTCCTGTTGTTTACGAAAGACTTATTGAAGATGGTACTATGTACTTACTTAATACTCGTGACTTTAATATTCACCAACTTTGTGATTGGGAATGGCTTGAAGGCGATAACGGAAATATTTTAATTCCTAGTGCTAACACTCCAACATACTCAGCAACTTTAGTTAAGTATGCAGAACTTATTTGCGATAGACCAGGTGCTCAAGGTAAAATTAGCAACATTAAAACAGAAACTAACGCTTAAAAAAAAGACAACAAAGCCTGCTAGAAAAATAATTTTCTAGTAGGTTTTTTGTTGGTTTAATTTATAAAAAAAGGTTTTAAAAAATTTAAAAAAAAGTTTAAATAAAAAAATTAAAAAAAGTTTTAAAAATTAAAAAAGAATAAAAAAAACTTTAAAAAAATAATAAAAAAAAGTTTTGTAATAACAAATAAAAACTTAAAAATAAAAACTTAAAAGTAAAACATAGGAAATTTAAAAATATTTAAAACCTTTAAACAAAAAAAATAAAAACACAAAAAAACAAAACCTAAAGAGTATAAAAAAAATGATAGAGATAAAAAACGATTTATTTAATATTAGTAAGCGACTTAAAAAAATAGATAAAAACTATTTTATTGTTTTTTCGCCACGCAAAAAAGTTTATGAAGTTCACTACAAAAACCAAAAGGGAAGTTCGCTTGCTTTTTGTGTTGATAAAAAATATTTAAATAGTGAAGTTTTAACAAAGGCGTATAAAACCAGTGTTAGAAACTATAAAAAGTTATTAAGTGAAATTGAAAGTAATAACTTAAAACTTGATAAAAAAAATGAAGAATATTTAAAACAAAAAAGTGAGTATTATTTAAAATCTTACCTTTATTATGCAGATAAAAAGGGTGGCGACTGCAAGTTTGAAAACGCAGATAATACTCTTTGGGTTTAAATTTTTTTAAAAGGAAAAAACAAATGAAAGTATTAGAAATTTTAGAAAAAGTTTGTGTTTACCTTGATTTAACCGACGAGTTTGAAACAGTTTTAAACGAAGAAGGTTTTCCACCTGAAATTTTAAATGACTTTGATAAAATAATGTTAGCAATAAACAACACATGCGAAAGTTTAAGTTACAAATTTTTAAACTTTAAAACAACTGAAGAAGTTTCTTTTTCATCATCCTTAATTGAAGTTAAAAATTTAAGTAAAAAGGCGATAGAAATACTTTCGGTTAAAAATAAACAAGGCGAAAATTTACCTTTTAAAGTGTACGACGGCAAAATTGAGTGTAATACAACTTGCGCTTTAGTTACATATGTTTACTCTCCAAAACACGTTATTAATTTAAGAGAAGAAGTTTTGGTAGATTTAAGGGTAAGTTTAAGCACTTTTGCGCTAGGTGTTGTAAGCGAATATTTTTACATAAACGGTTTATTAGACGACTACAATGTGTATAAAGAAAAATATTTAAACGCTCTTACTGAGTGCTTAAAAAAAGGTAAAGTTCATTTGCCAAAAAGAAGGTGGTTTTAAAAAATGAAACCTAAAAGAATAAACATTGACGAGTTTGTTTTTGGTTTAACTAAAAGTGAAAACGATTATCTATTAAAACCTAACCAAGCAAAAAACTGTTACAACTTAAAAATTGAAGAAGGGCATTTAATTCAAGGTAATGGACTTACTGAACTAGAACTTTTGTGTGAAGGTGATACCACAGAATTTACCAAAAAATTTATTGATATGGGTTTTGAAATTATTAGAGTTTGGCGATACAAATATTTTAGTACAATAATCAACAAAACAAATTATGCATTAATTATTTACGCCAGCGATAAAAAACTTTATTATTCGCCCCTTTTTGCTTATACCGACGAGTTTTATCAAGTTCCTGATGTTCAGTTTAATTCTATTCCAACAGCACTTAACTTTAGGGCAGGTGGTAAAGAAGTTATTGGCTTTTGTTCGCCTACTGACGAGTTTGTTGTTTGGAATTGTGACGAGCAACCATATATTACTGAAGGTTTGCCTAAGTTTAGTTGTATTTGCTTACACAACGGGCGACTTTTTGCTATTGATAGCGCAGAAACAAATGTTGTAAAGTATAGCTCGCTTTTAAATCCACTTGACTGGAGTAGTAACCAAACTTCTACCAGTGGTGGTAGCATTGAACTTAACGATTTTAAGGGCGACCTTAAAAACATTATTTCGTTTTTAGATAATATTTATGTCTTTAGCGACTTTGGTATTTCAAAAATTTCTTCCTTTTTAGGTAACAGCAACTTTGGGGTTAGCAATGTTTACACCACAAGTTTTAAAATTTTTTGCAACACTGCTTGTGTGTGTGGTGATAACATTTTGTTTTTAACCGAAGATGGTATGTATAAATTTGATGGCTTTAATGTAACTAAACTAGAAAGTAGTTTTTCGCACTTAATTAAAAACACCACTCAAGAAAATGCCATTTCAAGTTTTTTTGAAGGCAAATATTTTGTTGCTTGCTCATTAACTTTTGGCGACGGTAAATTTGTGGGCGTTGAAAAATCGGGCAACTATCAAAACAACGCTCTCATTGAGTACGATATAAATTCTTGTTCCTACAGCATAACCCGTGGGGTAGATGTTTGCTGGTTACTTAGTGTAAAAGATTTAAAACTTTCAAAACTTTTTGCGTGTTTGCGTTCTAGCCACAAAATGTATCAAGTGGATTCTTCTGGCTTGTTTGGAACCGAACCACTAGAGAAATCTTGGCAAGGTGGAAAAATAAATTTTGGAAATTTTGATAAATATAAAATATTAAAAGAAGTTTATTTAACTAGTTTATATCCTTGCTTTTTGAAAGTGGAAACCGAAACAGGAACACAAATTTATAACATTAAAAAAAATAAACAAATGCAACGAGTACGAATAAATAAAAGGGGTAAATTCTTTGGTATTGAGTTTTATTCAAATAATCCACAAGTATATTTATCAAACCCACAATTTTTATTTAGCGTGCAAGAATAGGGGTTAAAAACTTAAAAATTATGCCAAAACCTATAAACGAACAAAAATTAAAATATGGTTTTATGCTACTAAACCAAAAGTTGCAAAGAGATAGATATAAACAATTTTTTTTTAATGGTTCAAGCGTTGTAGAAAAAGATTTTGATGCAGAAAGTACTAAAAACCAAAATCAAAACACACAAAAAAAGTAAAATGTTTAAGTTATAAAAAACCAAAAAAAAACCAAGAACTAAAGATAAAAATCAAGAACTAAAGACAAAAACTAAAGATAAAAAAACAAAGTTAAAAACATTGAAGATTAAAAAAAAAGTTTAAAAAATTTTAAATAAAAAAGATTTAAAAAAAAACAAAAGTCGACCTTTTTTAATTTTACAAAAAAGGG
>JAFWWV010000124.1 GCA_017523305.1 Clostridia bacterium | reverse complement strand
TTTTTATTGCAAATAATATTTTTGTGTGATATTATAACAAAGTAAATTTTTTGCCGAAGTGGCGGAATGGTAGACGCACAAGACTCAAAATCTTGCGTAGGCAACTACATGAGGGTTCGAGTCCCTCCTTCGGTACCAATTTTTAGTCGCACTTGCGACTTTTTTTATTTATTGAATAGATTAAAATATAAAAAGAGCTTAAGTGATAAAACTTAAGCTCTTTTTTTAGTTTAAATAAATAGCAGTATAAATTTCTTCAATAGTGTTTAACGTTACAGCAATTTTTTCTTCTGAACTCTTTATTACTTTTTCTTCATCGAAATCATCTGCCAACATACCTAATAACATTGATAAATCACATTGAACATTATTTAACTGTTTCATTAGTTCAAAATTATTTGGTAAGTCGTACTCATTAACTGAAGTGGTATTTGAATTTATTAATTCTTTATACTCTTTAAAAGTATCATTAATTGATGACTTTAATAATAATTGTGCTTCTTTGTTATATTTTTGGCAATCAGATATTTCGCCATCGTTCATTGCAATTTCACTATTAATTAAACTCTTTAAAGCATATGAACAATTTTGTAATAATTCATAATTAATTTTTAAATATTCTTTATCCATTAAAATTAATTTCCTTTTTTATTAAATATTTAAATTTAAAACATACCACCATCAATTACAATAATTTCACCATTAATATATTCAGCTTCATCACTAATTAAAAAAGAAACTAAATTTGCAACATCTTTAGGAGTTCCAATTCTTTTTTTTAATATTCTTTCTTTTTCATATTCCATAATATCTGGCGTTAAATCTTTATTCATCTCAGTCTCTACCCAACCAGGAGCAACAGCATTAACATTTACATATGGAGAAAATTCAATTGCCATATTTTTTGTTAAACTATTTAATGCTGCTTTTGATGCATCATAATCAACTGATGTTGGATAAAAACAATTAATTGAATTATTTGATGAAATATTAATTATTTTTCCATATTTATTATTTTTCATATGTCGACCAACTAGTCGGGACAAATTAAACACTCCAAAAAGGTTTATTTTAAAGGTTTTTTCAAAGTGACTGACTGTTCGGTCGTTAAACTCCATATCCATACAAATTCCAGCATTATTAATTAAAAAATCAATTTTATTTAATTTATTTATTGAAAAATTAAATAAATTTTCTACTTCTTTTTCATCTGAAATATCTGCTTTAAAAATATATGCATTTATTTTAAATTTATTTTTTATTTCTTCACATAATTCCAAAGCTTTTTTTTCTGAATTATTATAATTAATTATTAAATTACAACCTTTACTTGCTAATTGGTAAGCAATTTCTCTACCTATTCCCCTACTTGCACCAGTAATAATTGCATTTTTATTTTTAAACATTAAAATTAATTTTCCTTTTTATTTAAATCTATTTGGCAAGTTAAATAATATTTATTAAATACTAAATTATGAATATCATTTGAAATATCTTCAATAGTTCTAATATTATTATTTTCATCAACACATTTAATAGTATCGTACATATATCTTTTTGCTAATAATAAATAAGTATTTTCAGCACAAATCATATGTTCCTTACTAGTTTCGTGTTGATCTCCTTTTTCTTCTCTACCTTGTCTTAATTTAAAAGAAGCTTCATAAGGCATATGTAAAAAAATTGTCATATCAGGTCTAGGTAATTCTAAAAAAACATATTCTAGTTTATCTAACCAGTTAATCATTTCACTTTGTTCAATAGGATCTGTAATTTTACCAGCTTGGTGAGCCATATTACTTTCAACATATCTGTCTAAAATAACATTATAACCTTTTTCAAGAGCATCTGTTATTTTATTAATGTTATATTTTCTATCAGCTGCATAGTAAAGTGATGCAACTTTTGGATTTACGTTTGCAGCACCTTCATCAAAGTATCCATCGCAAATCCAATCTTTACCTAAATAAGGGCCACCAACAATTTTCCCTGTTGGTGTATCATACATAGGAAAACCCATCTTAACAGTTTTAATTCCATTATCATTTAAATATTTTACAAGTAAGTCTGCTTGAGTTTGTTTTCCTGAACAATCTGTACCTTCAATTACAATTAATTTACCTTTTTGCATTTTTATTCTTCTCCCTTAAATTGGCTTGGATGTTTTTTAAAGAAATCTTGTCTTGGTTCTAAAAAGTTTGGAACATAATTATTTTTATCTTCGACAAACTCATAAATTGGTTTTTCAATTCCGTCCCAACTAAATACATTTTCTTTTAATTTTAAAAATTCAGCAAGTTTTTCACATGATTCTGGAGCTATTGGATGAAGCAAAACCATAGCAACTTTTGACATATGTAAGCAATCAATAATTGCTTGTTTAATAGCTTCAGTATCATTTTCTTTAAAATGTGTTAACCAATATTTGTTAATATTTCTAATAAAAGTATCTAATTCATATGTTACCATATGAAATTTTGTTGTAGCCATAAGTTTTTCATATTTTAAAATTGTTTTTACACAGTTTTTTGAAACTTCTTCACTTACTTCACCATAAGGAACTACACCATCACAATACTTTTGCCAAGCATAGAACAATGTTCTTAAAATTTTATTATATACGTTGGTTAATAAGTTTCCTTCTTTTAAAACAATATCAACTTCATCTTCTTTAGCATCAGGATTAAACATTTTTGGCATAAAACTAGCTGAGTTATTACCTAAATTTAACCCTAAGAAGTGTGCTCTTAATTGCTCAGCAGTATAGTATTTCAATAATTCATCTGCCATAGGTGGTTTTACTTTTGAACTACTACTTGCTTTTTGATTTAAGAATAATAAGTGTTTGTTTGCAACAAGAGTTGAAATTTGTAAAGAACCTTCTGGAGCCTCAACACTTGGAGAACCTTTTTGAGTGTTTAACCATATAGCATGTTGTGCAGGACCATAGAAATATATGTTGTCTTCACCAATAAATTGGTAAATTGAACTATCTTTGCTACACCACCAATCTTTCCAGTCTGTTTTTTTATTGTTTTCTTTTAAATAAGTTTTTGTAAATGATATTGGTGCCCATAAGCTTTCAGGCCATACCCAGAAAGTTAAATCTTTTTCATTAGGAACAGGAACACCCCAAGTAATATTACCTGTTAATCTAAAAGGAACTAATGTCTTGCCCGTTCTATATCTAATTCCGTTTTGGCTTAAAATTTCACAAGCATTTTCTCTATCTGTTAAAGAATTAAAAACCAAAGTTCTTGAAGCTTTATTGTCGTCTACTAAAGTATATTCTGGTAATTGATTTTTAATTTTATTTAAATCTTCATCAAAATCTTTTTTGATATAAACTTCAGGCTCTTTTAAAAATTCTTTTATTTCTTTTGTTATAAAAGGTCTTGTAATTGTATTTTTTTCTAAATATTCAATCCAATCAAGCAATAAATCTTTATTATTTTGTAAATTAAAGTACCAGTTTGAAATTTCTTTTAAAACGGGTTTTTCACCAGATAAAGTACTAATTGGATTAATTAATTCTTGAGGCATATATTGATGACCTAAATCACACTCATCAGCATAACCTTTTTCTGAAGAACAATTTTCAAAAGGACATTTACCAACAACTTGACGACCATTTAAAAAAGTACCAACTTTTTCATCATAAAATTGTAAAGTACTCATTAATGATAATGCATTATTGTTTTTTAATGTTTCAAAAACTTCTTTACTTGTTTCTTCGTGAATATCTTTTGCAGGATTTAAACCTGAAGCTCCGTAAAAATCAAGTTCAACTTGAAATTGTTTTAAAGTCTTTTTTTGAAAATCATGATTATATTTTACATAATCTTCAATACTACCAGCAAAATCAGTAGTTTCTTTTAATTTTCTGTATCCTTCCATAATTGGAGAGCCATAACAGTCAGTACCTGAAACAAAAACTACATTTTCTTTGCCAATTCTATCTCTCATAAACCTAGCAAAAGCGTCAGCATGAATAAATAGACCACCAACGTGACCACAGTGTAAAGTTTTGTTACCATAAGGCATACCAGAAGTTACAACAACTCTTTTATTAAACTTTGGACGATTTTCTATCATTTTTTTAAGAATTTCATCATTAAAATTTTCCATAAACAATCTCTCTTTTATCTAGAATTATTATAATGTTATTAACAAATTTTGTCTAATAATATCTTTATTTTATAGCAAATTTAAATATAAAAAATAAGAGAACAACTAAAAAAGCTGTTCCCTTATAAAATTACATTTTAATTAAAAACTAAGAAAAAAATTAACCTCTTACAATATCTTTGTTCTTTAAGCATTTAGTACAGATATATTTTTTAGTAGGTGTTCCATTTTCAATAATAGTAACCTTTTGAACATTTGCTTTTTTAGATGTTAAAGTTCTTCTTGTTAACTGTGAACTTCTGTAACTTAAGTTAGAAGCTCTCATTTGGTCTTTACCACAAACTTCACATTTTGCCATTTTACATCTCTCCTTAAAATTATTACTTGATAATTATACTAATAAATTCAAAATTGTCAACAAAAAACTAAAAATCTTTTTAATATAACCTTTCTTTAAGCATTTTATTTACAATAAATAGTTAATTGAACAAAACATTTGATTTTTAATGTTTCTTTTTATATTATAGTATCATAAAAAAGGAAAACAATTTTATGAAAATACTTTTAATTTGTAGCAAGGCTTTTTATGATAAATTAACATATTTTAAAACAGAACTAGAATCTTTAGGTCATATAATTTCTATGCCTAATTGTTGGGACTGCCCTGAAACTGAAGATAAATTTAGGGGAACAACTGAGCACTCTGCCTTTAAAGCAAAAATGTTTAAACAAAGTGAAGACACAATTAAAAATATGGACGCTGTTTTATGTTTAAACTATGATAAAAATAACCAAAAGAACTATATTGGTGGAGCTACTTTCTTGGAACTTTACGATGCTTTTAAACTAAATAAAAAAATATTTTTACTTCATCCAATTCCAGAAGGAATGTTAAAAGATGAATTAATTGGTTTTAACCCAATAATCATTAATGAAGATTTAACTAAAATAAAGTAACAAAAAAACATAAACTTTAGCAGTTTATGTTTTTTTTATTTTTAATCATTTTTAACTGCGTTTGCAAGTTTTACAACTTCTGGTTCTTCTTGCATAGCTTTTAGACTAAGTGATACTTTATTGTTTTCTAAATCAATAGCAACTATTTTTAATTCTAATTGTTGACCAACTTTTGCTACTTCATAAATGTTTTTTACATAAAAATGTGAAGCTTCTTTAATGTGTAATAAACCTTCAAGGTCATCACCAAATTTAATTATAGCACCAAAAGATAAAATCTTTTTAACTTCACCTGTTACAACATCGCCAACATTTAATTTTTTAATTTTATTTGTTATAGGATTTTCTTGTAAAGCTTTATAACTTAAAGAAACTCTCTTTTCTTCTCTATCACATTTTATAACTTTAAAGTCATAAGTTTTTTCAAGTTCTAAAATATCACTTGCTTTTTCATCTTTATTAAAACTTACTTCTTTGTTGTGAACTAAACAGTCAATTCCATTTACATTTACAAAAGCGCCGAAATCAGTGAATCTTACAACCTTTCCACTTACAATTTTATTTTCAAAAATTGCTTCCCAGAAAGCTGTTTCTAAAGTATGTTGTTCATTTTCTTCATAAGCTTTGATAGATGCAACAATTTTGCTTTTGCTTAAATCAATTTCTAAAACAACAGCTTTTACTTGTTTATTAACATAATTATTTAAATTATTGTCAACTTTTCTATTTGAAATTTGGCTATAAGGTATAAACACTTCAAAATTACCAATGTTTGATAAAAGACCTGCTTTAGTTGAACCTGTTATAATTAAATCAGTAACATCTCCAACTTTTAAACCATTTACAACTTCATTTCCCCAACGAATATAATCAGCCTTTGCTTTTGATAAAATAATTGCTTCTGATTCGTCCTTAGTTTTTGTGATAATAGCTTCGAATTCATCACCAACTTTAACTTCGGCTAGAGCTTTATCTTCTTCTTCACTAAAAGGAATAAAACCATCCTTTTTACCACCGATGTTTAATAAAACACCATTTTTTAACATAGCAACTACTATAGCATTAACTTTTGTTCCCACTTTAAAACGTGTAAAAGTTTTATCAATGCTTTCAATATTAAATTTCTCGTCCATATATAATTTTTCTCCTAATGTAGTGAATTATATCAAATTTAAAATAAAAAATTAAGCATTTAAGCTTAATTTTTTGCTTTTTTATTTAATTTTTTTTGCCATCTTTTTATTTTCGTAATCTGTTTTTAAAGCTGTTAACTTTTCTATAATAACTTGTGATGCTTCATCTAATGTTTCTTTATCAAGTTTTTTATCATAATATTCGCTTAATTCAAAAGGTTCGCCCACAATTAATTTGTTAAATCTAAATAGTTTTTGATGTTTTAAAATAAAGCAAGGTAAAATTGGAGTTTTTGTTTTAATTGCAAACATACATGCACCATTTTTTACTGCCATCTCGTGTTCTGTACCAGAAAATCTTTTTCCTTCTGGGAAAAGACCTAAAGTTTCGTTATTTTTTAAAACTTCATATATTTTTTTTGTTGCAGCCATTGTTAAACCTTTAGATCTATCAACTGGAATACAACCTAAAGCAGTTTCAAACAGTAAACTTTTTTCTTTTCCTTTCCATAATTCTTTTTTAGCAACAAATCTAATTCTTTTTCTTAAATAAATATCTAGAATTACTGGGTCAAAATTACTTTGATGATTACATACTAAAATATTTTTTTGCTTTCTTTTAAAGTTCTTTTTACCTATTACTTTAACTGGAGCCATAATTAAAACAGGAATTACAATTAATATATATATAAGTACAAATAACATATAATTATCCTTTTCCTTTTATATCATATTTTTTAAATAACTACCCGCACAAAAACCTGTAGATAATGCTATTTGGATATTAAAACCACCTGTAAAAGCATCAACATCTAAGACTTCACCCACAAAAAACAAATTAGAAACTTTTTTACTTTCCATTGTTTTTGGGTTAATTTCTTTAACATTAACACCACCACTTGTAACTATAGCATACTCTATATTTTCTAAAGTATCAATTTTAAAAGGTAGATTTTTTAAAAATTTTACTAAATTAAGCCTAGTTTTTTTATCAATATTGCAAACTGGAGTTTCAGAATTAAAATTTCCTACTTTTATAAAAAATTCAATAAGACCTTTTGGTAAGATTTCTTTTAAATAATTTTTTAAAATTTTTGTTTTAAATTCTTTAAAGTCTCTTACTAATCTTTCGTCAATTTTCTCTTCAGATAGTGCTGGTTTTAAATCTAAAATCAAATCAGCATTTTTTAAGTTATATTTGTTGACTAAACTACTTAATGACAAAATAATTGGGCCACTTACTCCTTTATGTGTAAAAATCATTTCTCCAAAATCCGAAAAACTTTTACCATTAACTGTAATAATAGCTTTAACATTTTTTAAAGATAATCCTGCCAAAGAAGAATCAAAATTTAGTAAGTTTATTGGAACTAAAGCTGGTTTGATACTTTCGACTGTATGACCAAATTCTTGCGCAAATTTATAACCATCACCTTTTGAGCCTGTAACAGAATAGGATTTTCCACCAGTTGCAACAACTACACAATCGCAAGTAATATTTCCGTTTTTAGATTTTATAACAAAAGAGTTTTCTTTTTTAGTAATTTTGTAAACGGGGTTATTTAATATAACTTTTACATTATTTTTCTTTATCAACTTTTCAAAAGTCTTTGTAATATCGCTAGCTTTATCAGATTGTGGAAAAACTCTGTTTCCCCTTTCTACCTTTAGTTTTGTTCCATTTGATTCAAAAAAGTTAATAGCGTCATCAGGAGAAAACATATTTATTGCTGTATATAAAAACTTATTATTTGTTACTACATTATGTAAAAAATCTTCTTTAGTCGTTTTATTACAAACATTACATCTACCCTTACCAGTTATGTAAAGTTTTTTACCAAATTTTTCATTAGAATCTATTAAAACAACTTCATTTTGTTCATTTTTACTGCCTTCTACAGCACACATTAATCCTGCTGGGCCAGTACCTACAATTACTATTTTCATATAAATTATTATAACAAATGTTTTTAAATTTAAAAAGAAAATAATGTACATTTTAGTTAACAAAAAAAACGCTTTATCCTTTTTAACTTGATAAAACGCTTTTTATTTTATTATTTAACTTTACTTACCAATTGTTTTAACCAGTCGACTTCATAAACAGAAAGTTTTCTTATTTCTCCCCTTTTTAAACCGCCAAGTTTAATTCCTGCCATTTCAATACGTTTTAAGAAAATAACTTCTCGATTAATAGCTTCAAACATTTTTCTAATTTCTCTGTTTTTACCTTCTGTAAGTGTTATTTGAATACGAGAAATATTATTTTCAAAAGAAAGAAGTTCTGCTTTACATTTACTATATCTTACACCATCAATAACTACACCTGCCCTTAAAACAGCTAATTCACTTTCTTTTGTAGGGCCTTCAATTTTAACAATATATTTTTTTTGTATGCCAAATTTTGGGTGTGTTAATTTATGGGTTAAATCTCCATCATTAGTTAAAAACAACAAGCCTTCGCTTTCGTAGTCTAAACGACCAACAGGATAAACACGATTATCAATATTACCAATTAAGTCAATAATTGATTTTCTGTTTTTTTCATCACTCATTGTTGTTACATAACCTTTTGGTTTATTAAGCATATAATAAACGTATTCACTTGCAAGTGAAATTTTTTGATCATTTAAGGTAACAACATCTTTTGTTTCATCAATATCAAAAGCTAAAGATGTAACAACTTTGTTATTTACTTTAACTAAACCTTCTGTAATAAATTGTTCAGCTTTTCTTCTTGAAGCAACACCACAAGAAGCAATAAATTTATTTATTCTCATTTTACCATTTATCCAATATATTTTTTATTTTGTCGTTAGTATCAATACTATCTACTTTTTCTATACTACACAAATCTTCACTAAAAATCAAGGTTTTGTCAAAATAAATTTCTACCCGACCTAATACTTCATCTTTTTTTATTGGTGCTTTAACATTTTTTGAATAACTATAAATAACACTGTATTTATCTATATCTTTTTCTGTTGAAACAACACTAAATCCCTTTTTATTATATAATCTTAAACTAGAAGATTTTCCATCTTCAACAGAAACATCTGTAACAAACTTATAACTAGGTAAAATATCATATTTTTTATACTCACTAAAAGCTTTGTTAATTAACTCTAAACTTTCTTCAAACATAGGTCTACAGTTCAAAACTACGCATACAACTTGCATTCCATCTCTTTCACAAGCACTAACCAAACATCTTCCTGCTTTTGATGTATAACCTGTTTTTACACCTATACAACCTTCTAAGCTAGATAAAAGTTTGTTTTTATTTATAAAAACTCTTCCTTTACGAAATTCATTTGTTTCTAATTTATAAATTTTACTCGAAACAATTTCTTTAAAAACTGAATTTTTTAAAGCCTTACTAGTAATAATTGCTAAATCATTAGCCGTTGTATAATGATCTTTAGCATCTAATCCGTGTGGTGTTACAAAATTACTATTTTCTACCCCACAGTTTTTTGCAGTATCATTCATAAGTTGTGCAAAGTTTTCAATACTTCCATTCCCAATTTCTAGTGCCAAAGCCATAGCAGCATCATTACCAGATTGTAGCATCAAACCATATAAAAGTTCTTTAATTGTATATTTCTCGTCCTTTTTTAAATAAATAGAACTACCTTCTACATTTGTAGCATTTGTAGGAATCGTAACGATTTTATCTAGATCTTCGCAATTTTCAATTACTGTTAACGCTGTAACAATTTTTGTTGTACTAGCCATTGGTAATTTAAGATTTTCATTTTTAGAATATAATACAGTATTATTTGTTGTTTCTATTACTACCATTGATTTTGCCAAAGAATTTAATTTTACGTTTTCATTACTTGCTGCTTTTACAAGAATATTAGTAGTTATTCCTGAAGTAATTTGAAAAAGAAATAAAAAAATAAAACAAAATATAAAAGTTCTTATAAATTTTTTATTCATAAATCACCTTATTTTTTTATACTTTTAAAAAAATTATCTACTATATCTATAAATTTTTCAATATTGTTTTCTGGTGTAATTTTTATAAATTCTACTTTTTCCTTATTAATAACCAAAAAACCAATAGGTGTTAAATTACACCCACCACCTGAACCACCTGCAAAAGGATAATATGGTATCTTTTTTTTCTTTTTACTATCATATTCACCACCACCAGACACAAAACCCACTGAAACTTTAGAAATAGGAATAATAGTTGTATCACCATTACTAATGCTATCTCCAACAATACAATCAACATCGATAATCGTTCTTAAATTTTTTAAAGTTTCTTCTAATACGTTTTCTACTGGTTTTTTAATTTCCATAAATTATATCTCCTTACAAAATTTGATAAAAAAACTACTAATCAAGCACCCTAAAATAGCAAATAGATTTATTTGAATACTTAATGTTAAACATAAAAAAAACTTGTTTCTTTTAAAATCACAAAATATTTGAGAATTTAAATTTGAAGCACTTTTTACACTTAACAAAAAACAATTAAAAATTGCTACAACTATTTTTAATACTCCTACACCTATGGCTGTTGCTAAATAGTTTTCTTTTATACCGCAATTAGCATAAGTTCTAAAATTTTTAATATATATTTTTTTAATTATTTGATTTAAAAAAATATCTTTATAAGAGTTATTTTTATTAGGTTTATTAAAATAAATATAAGATTTTTTTCCCTTTTTATTTTCAATAACTATTTTAAAAGGAATAAATTTCCACTTATTTACTAAAAGTTTTATTTTATAAAAATAAACACTTACAAAACCTTGATTTTTAAGCATATTATAAATTAGTTTTGTTTTTAGGTTTAAAGGAATAATCAATAATAAAAACAAAACAAAAAAAAGTATAAGAAAAACTCTCATACTTTTATTGTTTACATAAAATAAAAAAAAATGTATTTATACTCTGCCTAAATAATATTTTTTAGTATTTAATATTTTGTTAACATAACTATTTGTTACTTGATATGGAATTTTATCTAATGTCTTCCCGTTTTTACTTAAATTTACATCCTTTAACCAACTAAAAACTATGGTTTCTCCTGCATTATACGCCGATAAAACTTCCTTATCAAAAGTAAATTTCTTGTATAAATAGTTTAAATAAAAACAACCATATTTAATATTTGTTTCTGGTTCGTACAATTTTTTTAGATCAAATTCTTCTTTTATTAATTTAGATATATATTCAGCCGTACTTGGTAAAATTTGCATTAAACCAACAGCTCCTGAACTTGAAACCGAAGTTGCAATATAACTACTTTCAGCATTAATTAAACTAGCAACTATTTCGGGTTCCAAGTTATATCTAGTAGAATATTTATTTATATAGCCTACATAATTTATAGGAAATTTAATATTATAAAAGAAATATATAAAAGTAAAAATTATAATAATTGAAATAAAAAAAGATATGAAATAACTAAATTTCTTTTTCATATCTTTATTTTATGTTTATTTAAAAATTATATTAGCAATCATACCAAGTTTTACCAGAATTTACATCTACTGTTAAAGGAACACTTAACTTTACAACGTTTTCCATATTATCTTTAAGTATTTTTGCAACAATCATAATTTCATCTTGTGGAGCATCAATAATTAATTCGTCATGAACTTGTAAAATTAATTTGCTTTTTAGGTTATTTTCTTTTAAAGCTTTGTAAACGTTAATCATTGCCAACTTTATAATATCACTTGCGCTACCTTGCAAAGGCATATTCATAGCTACCCTTTCACCAAACATTCTAGTTCTAGGAACAAACAATTCATTAATTTTTCTTCTTCTATTAAATATTGAATAAGAATATCCTGTTTGCTTTGCACTCCCTACATTATTTTGCATAAATTGTTTTATAGTAGGATATTTATTAAAATATCTATTAATGTAATCTTTAGCTTCATATATACTACAATTAATATTTTGAGCTAATCCATATTCAGAAATACCATATATTATACCAAAATTAACTGCCTTAGCTGTTCTTCTCATTGCAGGTGTAACATCTTGAATATTTACATCAAAAACTTCACTAGCAGTTAAAGCATGAATATCTATATTATTGTTAAAAGCATTAATTAAACTTTCATCCCCAGACATATGAGCAAGTAATCTTAATTCTATTTGAGAATAATCTGCAGATACTAACGCGCCATCAGTATATCTAGTTACAAACATCTTTCTTAAACTCCTACCTTCGTCATCTCTAACAGGTATATTTTGAAGATTTGGTTCACTAGAAGATAATCTTCCTGTTGCAGTTAATGTTTGATTAAATATTGTATGAATTAATGAATCTTCGTCTTGTACTATATCTTTATAGGCTCGTACATATGTTGTTAGCATCTTTTGAATCTTTCTATATCTAATTATGGCTGGAATTATAGGATGCATATCATACATCTCTTCTAAATGTTCTATACTTGTAGAGTTCTTTTTATTGTTATAACAAACTAGACCTAACTTATTAAATAGAATATTGCTAAGTTGTTTAGGTGAATTTAAGTTAAACTCTTCGCCTGCTAATCTAATAACTGTTTTAGTTATTTCTTCTACTTCTTTAGTATATCTATCTTCTAATTCGTTTAAAGTCTCCTTGTTTATTTTAAACCCTGTGTTTTCCATATTATATAAAACATCTATTAACGGAAACTCTATTTTTTCGTACAACTCTAAAAGATTTGATTGTTTTAAATCATTAAGTAACTTTTCTTGTAAGTATATTAAATTTACACTTTCGTATGAAGGTTCTAAACTATAGGCAGACATTAAACTTTCTTTAGTTGCATCTCTTTCACCAGCGATTAACAAATAGTATGCTAATATGCTATCAAATTTAACACCTTTCAAGTTTATTTTATATTCACTCAATAAATGCATTTGCTTTTTAGCATCATATACATATTTTTCAATTGATTCATTTTCAAAAACATCTTTTAATGAAGTAATAACTGATTCTACACTTAAGTTCATAGAATCAAACAAGTCTTTAGGAAACTTACAATAAAATTGGCAATTTTTATCATAAGCAAAAGAAAATTGTTCTTCGTTTATATCAAAACAAAACAACTTAGCATTGTTAATATGTTTTATTTGTTTATTTAAAAAATCAAGATCTGTTATTTCTATTACGTTTGCACTGTATTTTTGAAAAGCTGGTTCAGCAACAACACCTTCAAATAAATCTTCTTTTTTTAACAAACTATTGAATTCATATCTTTTAAAAAATTGATATACTTCGTTTGAAAATGGAAATGAATATTCAAAATCTTCTATTTGAACATTTAAAGGAACTTCTAAGTTAATAGTTGCTAGTTCTTTTGACAAATAAGCGTCATTTTTGCTGTTTAAAAGCTTTTCTTGTAGTTTTCCCTTAACTTGTTCGATATTCTTATAAACGCCGTCTAAACTTGAATATTGGGTTAATAAATTGATTGCTGTTTTTTCACCTACACCTGCTACACCTGGTATATTATCAGAAGAATCTCCCATAAGAGATTTTAATTCAATTATTTGCCAAGGTTCTAAATTCATTTCTTCTTTTAAAGATTTTTCAGTCATTAGTTTAATTTCTGTAATACCTTTTTTTGTAAGCCAAACTTCAGTATTATCATTTATAAGTTGTAATGAATCTTTATCCCCTGTAATAACAACATTTTTTGTACTAAACTTTTTTGTTAAAGTACCAATAATATCATCAGCTTCAAAACCTTCTTTTTCTATATATTTAATTCCCATTGTATTTAACATTTCTTTAAGTATTGGAAATTGGCTTTTCAATTCTTCAGGAGTAGGTTTTCTTTTGCCTTTATAATCAGCATACATTGTATTTCTAAAAGTCTTCTTGCCGTAATCTAAAGCAACAGCAATATACTTTGGTTTGTTTTCTAAAATGGTTTTAATTAAAATATTTGCAAAACCATAAACACCGTTAGAAAACTCACCTTTACTATTTGAAAGTAAAGGTAAAGCAAAAAAAGCACGATTTATTAAACTGTTTCCGTCAATAATTACAAAAGTGTCCATTTTTTTCTCCATTAGATATAAAACTTTATATTTTAGTTTTTGTTTTGTCTTCAAGTTTTATTAAAACTTACTTATTATTTATTTCTTCATCTAAATATGAAGCTTGAATATCAGCTATATGAAATAAAACACAAAGTGGATGTTGACTAAAAGCAGCGCTTAAAGAATAACTGCTTCCACCTAAAACACGGCTGTCAAAACCACCCATATGCCAGTTAATTGCTAAAGCTTCTTCTCTTGTTAATTTCATAAAACCAGAAATCATATAAACTGATTTTTCGCCGTGACCATATGGTAAAGAATCATTAAAAGAATAATATGGTTGTTTTGTCCATTCGTTATTTACTTTTACATTGCGATAATCTATTTTATAACAATCTGTTTTACAAACATCATGTAATAAAGCAATAATTGCTATTGTTTCGTTTGAAACTTTATTGTTTAACTCATCACCATATTCGTTTTCAAGGTTTTGTTTAAATCTTTTATATGTTTGCAAACTATGAAAACATAATCCACCTGCTACAGCAGAGTGAAATTTTGTGCTAGCAGGAGCAATAAAAAAGTCTGTTTTTTTAAGCCATTCTAACAACTCTTGAGCTCCTTCACGTTTTATATTTTCATTAAAAATTTTAATAAATTCTTCTTTATTTTGATTAATTACTGTTTCTTCCATTATTTTGCTTTTCCTTTTGATTTTTCTGTTTAGTATAATAACATAAAAATATTATTTAGTCTATTTATAATTTTATTTAGAACAAAAAAAAGACTTCTAAGTATTAAGAAATCTTTTTAAAACTTTTTTGATTTTTAATAAATTTTTTAATAATTGATTTGTATATTCTTTTCTGATGTGTTTTTTTAGAAACAAATAATTTTACTTTGGTTTTATGTTTACTTTTTAACTTTAAATTTTTGTCTTTTAAAAAATATAAAATTTGATTTGTTAATGATTCAATTCCATCATCTATTTTTGTGTTTTTAAATAAAATTTGTATTTGTTTTTTTACAAAATAATAATGCGTACAGCCAAGTACTATGCGTTTTATGTTTTTATATTTTGACAATCTTTGTTTTAAGTATGGCACAATATTATTTAGGTTTTGTAGGTTATTTTCTACTTTATTTGCTAACTTTGGCATTTTGCAAAGTATTATGTTATTGTTACTTAACTTATTTTTTTTAATAGAATTAATAGTTCTTGATGTAGCTAAAATTAACGTCTTTTCTTTTGATAAAAAATTACTATTTATATTAGGTTTTATACTAAAAAATGTTTGATTAGGAAAAAATTTCTTTACACTATCAAAAATTGTTGTACCTATTGTATTACAACCAAAAACTATTATCTTAGGTTTATATTTTTTAATAATCTTTTTTACATTGTTTATTGTAATATTAAACAGGTGTTTTGTACTTTTTAAGCCATACGGCAAATTTTTCACATCAGCAAAATACAAATACTTTTTAAAAGGTAAAAATTTAAAAAAATAAGGGAGTAAACACATACCCCCTATTCCACTATCAATTATAACAATATCCATATTAATAGATATTAAATTTTTATTTAAAAAGTTACATTTTAAAAAAAATAATATAAAACGCAAAAAAAGAACTATTACATTTTATAATAGCTCAATTTTTTAATTTTATTTAAAACTTTAACTAGAAAAATTACTTTTCTTCTTTTTCTGCTTTTTTAGCTGTAGTTTTTCTTGTTTTTTTAGCAGGTTTTTCTTCTTTAACTTCTTCTTTAACTTCTTTAACTGGTTCTTCTGCTACTACAGTTGGTTCTTGATTTTTAGCTTTGAAAAGTAATGTGTTAAGTCTTGAAATTTTTCTGCTAGCATTATTTTTGTGAATAACACCTTTTGATTCTGCAGAATCTATATAAGATACGATATCTTTTAACATACTTTCAGCTTTAGCAACATCAGTTTTAACTGCTTCTCTGAAATTTTTAATCATAGTTGCCATTGTTGACTTAACATATCTGTTTTCTTGTTTTCTTCTAGCTAAAACAGAAACTCTCTTTTTTGCTGATTTAATATTTGGCATTATTAACTCCTTTTTTATACTCGACAATTCTAGCACAGAATAATTTAATTTGCAACATTTTTTTTGTTTTTTATGAGGTAAAATATGAATATTTATTGTGAATTTGAAAATTTGAAAGAAAATTTAAACAAAAACGAAAAATTTTTGATAAAAAAACGAAAAGAAAAACACAATACAACTATCACAAACATAGAAATTAAATGTAAAAAACTAGCTAAAGCAATAAATAAGGATATTGGAAAATACACTACTATTTATTGTGAAAAATTTGATTATTTATCAAATAGTCATTTTGATTTTTTAGTTGATAACCTAAAAGAAGAAATTTTAAAACTAATAAATAGTTTTTCATTTAAAACAAAAAACCTAAAATATTTTATTGTAGGACTTGGAAACAATAAAATAACAGCCGATAGTTTAGGATATTTAGTAACAGAAAAAATTCTGAGTACAACAAAAGATATTGAAAACAAAAAACTATCAAAAAAAACTTTTGGAAATGCTTTTAGTATTGCCCCATCTATTGCTAGCAAAAATGGAATATATACTTCTCAAATAATTTTATCTTTATGTAAGGAATTAAAACCTGATATAGTTATACTTGTTGATTCTTTGAGTTGTAAAGATATTAATTTTTTAGGAAAAACTTTTCAAATAAATACTTGTGGTTTAACACCTGGTTGTGAAGTTGGAAACAAACAGCCAAAAATATGTAAAAGCACCCTGAAAACGCCCGTTTTAGCCATTGGTTGCCCAGTTGTAAGCAATTTATCAAACATAGTGAAAACCAGCAAATTTGACCCCGTTTTAACCTTAAAAGATATAGATATAGCAATAAAAAAGTATGCTGATATTATAAGTTTTACACTAAATCAAATTATTCATAAAAACTTAAATAAAAACGAAATAATTTTTTTAACAAAAGAATAAAAAAGGCCTTAAAATTTATTTAAGACCTTTATTTTTTATTGATTTAAAATATTTGCAATTAAAAAGTTAACAGCATTTGTTCCTTCCATTGCACCATTTTTAGACATAAATTCAACTTCAATACATTTATCATATATATTTTTTAATGCTCTTTGACCAAAATTTTGGGCTTGTTGTTTATATTTTGTTATAGCAAATTCTTTTACCCCTAACATTTCTGCCATTTCTCTATTTGAAAACTCACTTCTAGCTACATAAAACAAGCGCCTAAAATGATTTGATATTGTAGAAATTATAGTTACAGGTTGTTCTTTATTTTTAAGCATCGCTTCTATTAAAGAATATACTTTTTCATTATTTTTTTGGCAAATTGCGTTTGTTAGGTCAAAAATTATATATTCAATATCTTTTGTAACATTATTTTCAATGTCTTCTTCAGTAATTTTTGTATTGTTTATATAAATAGTTTTTAGTTTGTTTAACTCAGTATCAACCTTTGTTATTGAATAATTACAGTAATCTAATAACTTTACTAGTGCGCCATCTGTTATATCAAGATTTAAATTGTTTACTTGTTTTTTTACCCAAACCTTTAAAAATTCTGGGGTTACTTTTTCGCAATCAAGGGTTTCTGCCTTTCCTTCCAATGATGTAAAAAACTCGCTTTTGTTTGTACTAAAAAACACAAGACAAGTTGTTGAGCAAGCGTTTTCAAAATATTTCAAAAATACTTTTCTTTCTGTTTCGTTTTTCTTGTTTAAATAATCGTAAACCACCACTAAACGTTTTTCATCACAAAAGGGTGCAACTTGGCAAGCAGCAACAATATCATTTGCTGTTTTGTAACTTTCGTCTGTGAAAATAACTTTATTAAAATCAGGATAAGCTAAATTTAAAAGACTTTCTATATGTTTTAATGCTGAAGTTGTTAAAAAACTTTCCCCACCATTTATTATATAAACAGGTTTTACTTCTTTTAAGTTTATAAATTCTTCGTATTTCATATTCTTTTCCTTAACTATATATTAGCAAAAACTTCCAGTAGAATCTAGCACAAATTGCTTAGTTTTAAATATTTGTTTATATTCGTTTATTGTTGCGTTATTTATTTTAACACAATCAAATAAAAAGTTTAAGTGTGAATTTACAAATAATAAAAAATCTTGATTTAAATAATCTGTATTAGAGTTTAGTTCTAGATACAATTTATTATTAAACTTTAACATGGTTCCTATAAATATATTATCATAATTTATGTAATTAACTGAAATGTTATCATTTATAGAGTATTCTTTATTATATTCTAATTCTTTAGTCTTTACTCCTAATTGATTTAAGTTTAATAAACTTTCATGTTCTTTAGGTAAATATATTGTTGCGTCAAATTCTTTTAAAAACGAACTAATCATTACTGCTTGAAAATTTTGATTTGAAATAAATAAAACACCATCTATTTTATTTATCTTTTTACTTTCAAGATTTTCTTTTATTATTTTAACTTGCCTATTTGAAGAAAAGTCTGGATTTAACAAATAGTACTTCTTATCTTTTGTTGTAATTAATGTTGAGTATCCTGCACTATCTTGACTATTAAAATACATTTTGTTTATAAAAGAAATGTTTGGTAGTGCTGAAGGAATAATAAAAGCAAGAGAAATTACCAATAAAATGCTAGAAATTATAATTTTAGGTTTTAAATCAACTAAAAAGTATTTACTTATTGTAAACATAGCAAAATAATAAAATACACTACCTACAAAACCAAAAGAATACGTTTTTATAATTGCAAATGGTAAACTGGCAACTTTTATATTTAAAAATATAATTAAATTTAACAATGCTTTTGGTATAAAAAATAAAAAGTTTAAAAAAGGTAAAATTAACACAACTAAATTTATTATAAACAAAATTGTATAGAAAATAGAAAACAATGGTATTGTAAATAAGTTTGATATTATTGACCAGGTTGTAAAATAACCGTAATACTTAGCAAGTAGTGGCATTAAAGCTAATTGAGTTGAAAGTGAAGTTATTATACTCAAAACAATATTTTTAACAATCTTATTACTTATTTTAATTTTATTAAATAAACTACCAAACAAAATTATTCCAAAAACTGAAACAAACGTCATTTGAAAGCCTACATCAAATAAATTTAATGGATTAATAGTAAGCAATATTAAACCAGATAAACTT
>JAFWWV010000013.1 GCA_017523305.1 Clostridia bacterium | reverse complement strand
CTGAAGTGAAAAACATTATTTTTTGAGCTTTTCTATCATACCTATACTTGTCATCAATGTTCTTAAATTTCATTTGCATAAAACAATATTTCCTTTTAAAACTTATCAACAATTTTGTAAACAAAAGTGGATAACTTTTTTTATTATATTACCACCAAATCAAACTCAAACAAAATAAAATAAACGTTTTGTTTTACAATAATTATAAAAGCTAATTTTTTAATGTTTTTAATTTTTGTTTTTTATATTTTTATGTTAAACTTTTTTTAAGTCAAAATAATTAAACAAAAGGTTAAAAAATTGAAAGAAAATAAAAATCCAAAAATAAGTGTAGTAATACCTATTTATAAAGTAGAAAAATATCTAGATAAATGTGTAGAAAGTGTTGTTAATCAAACCTATAAAAATTTAGAAATATTTTTAGTAGACGATGGTTCTCCAGATAACTGCCCTAAAATGTGTGACGACTGGGCAAAAAAAGATAAACGAATAAAAGTTATTCATAAACAAAATGGTGGTTTATCCGACACCCGTAACTTTGGTATAGAAAAAGCAACTGGTGACTACATAATGTTTGTTGATAGCGACGACTACCTTGACGAAAAAATTTGCGAAACATTGTTAAATTTAAATTTGAAACATAATACAGATTTTGCTATGTGCGACGCAAAAGTAATTTATGAAACACCAAACAACAATATTTCTACACCAACCCAAGAAATAACTGAAAGAGTTTTTGAAAAAGAGCAAATCATTCCTTTGCTTGTAAAAACCGATATTAAATATTTGATGACTGCTTGGGCAAAATTATACAAAATAGAAATCTCTAAAAACTTAAGATATGATAAAGGTAAAATTCACGAAGACGAATTTATACTACACAAATTATTAAATATAACAAATAAATTTGTTTACATTAATGAACCTTTGTATTGCTATTTACAAAGAGAAGGAAGTATTACCCACTCAAAACTAGAAAACTCATATCGTTTTGTACACGACGCGTTCAAAGCAAGATACGAATTTTTGATTAATGAAACTAAATATTATAACGAATCTATAACTGCGGCACTATTCTTTTTTAGGTTTAGATATGCTTTAGTTAAAAGAAATAAATTATCAAAAGACTTTTTAAAATTACACTATAACTCTTACTTAGAGTTTTATAAAAAAGCAAAAAAGAAAAATATTAAAGATATTGCTTTTAAGTTTTTTCCAAATTTATATACCTTTCTATATAATATATTTAGAAAAAAGAAAAAAACATCTTAAAATTAAGATGTTTTTTTTATTTATATCTTATAAATTATGTGTTATAATACTTAAGTAAATTTAATACATAAAAAAAGAATAATTATGAAAATTCAAAGAACAAAAAACGCTGTAAAGGGAGTTTTTTTTGGCTACTTAAATAAAATTGTAGCAATTATATTCCCTTTTATAATACGAACAATAATAATAAATATCTTAGGAGTTCAATACTTAGGTTTAAACTCTCTTTTTTCGTCTATTCTTACAATATTAAGTTTAGCCGACTTAGGTTTTAGTACTGCAATTGTATATAGTATGTATAAACCTATTGCTGAAGACGATACCGAAACTGTTAACGCCTTATTAAACTTTTATAAAAAAGTTTACAGAATTGTAGGTTTAATTATTTTTAGTGTTGGTTTGGTTG
>JAFWWV010000123.1 GCA_017523305.1 Clostridia bacterium | reverse complement strand
ACCGTTTATTTAAAGTAATAAGTAAGAAGTAATAGTGAAGAAGTATGGTGTGCCTTCGGCACGGATATAAAAACTTTTTACTTCTTAACTTTTACCTATTACTTTGCAAGGCTTTACCTTGTGTTGCCGTCCCCTGTCTTCCTGCACTTTACGATTTAGAGCAAAAAAGAAAAGCGGTAGCAAGACATTCAAGCATTATATGAAACCTTGCAAAAGGAATTAAGCGAACAAAAAAGATATGAGAGATTTTGTTTTCTCTCATACCTTTTTTATTTAAGCATCCCTTGAATCTGAAAGTTCTCTAAAATACTTACACAATTCCCAATCACCATTTTCAAGTTTTTCTAAATTGATTTTAGTTTCTACAATAGAACTTTGACACCTTGCAATGACTTCATTGTTGATTTTTTATGATATGCTCGGGTGTGTCAGATTTATTATTTTCTTCTTCTCTTAATTTTATTTCTTCTTCGCATCCTTCTAAATTACTCTTACAATAATCAATCCAAGTTTCAAACTCGCTTTCTTTTTCTAATGTGGATAAGTCTGAAAACGAGGAACTTTCTGTTGCATATTTTTTTACAACTACCGAATGTTTTTTAATTGCCCTATTAGCCACTTCAAGTTGCTCTTCTTTCGATGCGGAGATTGTAAATAAACCACTTCGTGAATCAATACAAGCAGAATAAACAAAACCATCGTCAAAGATTACAGAAGTCCGTATTCTTCTTTGCTTTGAAGAGCCTTCTGCTATTGGTAAAATATGAGTGATTTTAGCATCTAATCTTAATTTTTTGGGGTCTTCAAAATGGTATTTTGGTCGTCTTGGAAAAAATTCCATAAATGCCCAAAATCCAATTAAAGAAAGAATTGCTAAAAGTGGTCCTAAATTCATTTTTATCTCCTCAATATGATATTATTTAAAAATCAGGTGAATCTGTTACATCAAGAATTAGTTCATCTCCGATTAACGAATCTACATTTTTTCCTATTTTATTTCCAGTTTTTAGATGACCTTTTATTCTATAAGGTTCTTCTTTACTGTATTTATGTGTTGCATAATTCCATTCTTTTTCTGGTAGTTTAGTTTCAGGAAAATAAAGTCGATTAAATGATGCCCAAAAGACTTTACCTTCAACGGTTTCACATTTACAAATGATATCTTCTAATTTACCTTCTCCATATAAACCTACTGCACTACTTCTATCATACTCATATACAAAAGAGACTGGCTCAATCAATACTAAGTCAGCATATATATTATAAAAACCTTCTTCGATATAATCTGTATCAATATTTCTTAATTTTCCACGATACATATCATCTTTAATGCTAACTCCAACCAATATTGCAACAACAAGAATTATAGCAGATATTAAAACTCTTTTTATATATTTTGCTTTAATTACGATTTTTCTTTTATTATCTTTTTGTTTTATATCTTTTTTTACTGGTTGTTTTTTATAAAATAAGGATGACATAGTGTGAATATTGTTAATATTAGTTCTCTTAGTCAGAATGTGAGCACTTTTATTATTATCATCGTTTAAATATGCACCGTCAAGTTTTACACCACATTTGGGGCAAAAAACGGCTTCATCATTAAGTTGCTCGCCACACTTGTAACAAAATTTCATTTTATCATTCCTATCGATATAAAAATTTTATTTATTATATCATATTTTAACTATAAAGTAAATCACTTAAAAAAGTTATGCAGAAAAAATTTTGTGCTATATGTATCTGTCATATTTATTTTGTCAAACCCCAAAGGGCAAGGCAAATAACACGAAAGGAGTCAAAAATATATGAAAATTAGAATTACAAGATTGCTACAACAAGTGGAAGCAATGGTATCCACCATTGAAGAATACTGTGGCTTGCAAATAAACTATGTAAGCTAAGAATACCCCCAAACAAGAAAATGCAAATCATCAAAATATGTTGCAGTATATTTAGATGTTCAAGACTTTGAAGAATAACACGAAAGGGAAAATAAAAAAATGAAACAAATTAAAAAACCTGATACCGCCATATTTTTTGGCACTTATAAAGAAATGATTTATAATTCTACACCCGAACAATGCAAAGCGATTATGACCGCTTTTTGTCAATATGCTTTTGATAACATAAACCCCACCGTATCAAGTGATATATCACTTGTGTGGGGGGTTATGAAAGGTAATATTGATAATGATTATAGGAAATATAATGAAAGGTGTGAGAAAAACCGAGAAAATGCACTCAAACGATACGGAAAAAGTGCAGACAATGACTTTGAAATTGTT
>JAFWWV010000122.1 GCA_017523305.1 Clostridia bacterium | reverse complement strand
TCCGCCAGGAGCTCCAAAATAATTTTTATAAATATCAACAATTGCTGGGTTTTTGTGAGATTTTCTTGTTTTGTTTTTCAAATCGCTATCATACAATCCTTTTGCTCTTAAACCTGCAATTTGTTTGTTGTTTGTTATATAACTTGGATGAATTGGCATACCCCCACCATTTGCACATCCACCCGGACAAGCCATAACTTCAACAAAGTCATATTGTTTTTCACCAGATTTTATTTTGTCTAACAATGTTCTTGCATTTTTTAACCCGCTTACAACTGCAATATTTATTTCTTTGCCAGCAATGCTTAGGTTAGCTTCTTTTGTGCCTTTTAAGCCTCTTACTAAAAGATAATCAATATCTTCAAGCTCTTTGTTTTCAAGGGTGTCTTTTAAAGTTCTTAAGGCTGCCTCCATAACACCACCAGTAGCACCAAAGATGACTCCTGATCCAGAAGAAATGCCAAGAGGTTTATCAAATTCGCTTTCCTCCAAATTCATAAAGTCTATTCCATAGCTTTTGATTAGTTCAGAAAGTTCTCTTGTTGTTAAAACAGCATCAACATCATAAACACCTGCTGCATTTTGATTTTCTCTAATTCGTTCAAACTTTTTAGCAATACAAGGCATAATTGAAACAAAATAAATATCCTCAGGCTTTATACCAAGTTTTTCAGCGTAATAAGTTTTAATTGTAGCGCCCATCATTTGTTGAGGAGATTTGCAAGTTGACAAGTTTGGTATAAATTCTGGGTAAAAATGCTCTACAAATTTAATCCAGCCTGGGCAGCAAGAAGTGAACATTGGGCCTTTTTTGTTTTCATTTAAACGGTTTATAAACTCTGTGCCTTCTTCCATAATCGTAAGATCTGCGGCAAAATCTATATCAAAAACATCATCAAAGCCAAGTTTTTTAAGAGCTGTAACCATTTTACCTTCAACATTTTCACCTATTTTGCTACCAAGCACTTCGCCAACAGCAACCCTAACAGAAGGGGCCATAGCAACAACCAATCTTTTTGTTTTGTTAGAAAGTTGTTCTTCAACTTGAGGTTTTTGGCTCTTATCTTTTAAAGCACCAGTAGGACAGTTGATAACACATTGCCCACAGTTAACACAAGTGCTTTTGCCAATAGGATTGTCATAAGCACAACCAACATAACTATTAAAACCACGCTTGTTAACACCAATAACATTAACTGATTGCCTTGCAGAGCAAACAGCAACGCACCTTTGGCATTTAATACATTTTGAGTTGTCTCTAATAAAACATTCAGAGCTATCATCAACAATACTTTTTGATTTTTCGCCTTTATAGAAGTTTGCATCACAATCATATTCTCTAGCAAGCGCTTGTAACTCGCAATTTAATGATCTAGCACAACTTAGGCAATCTTGATTATGGTCACTTAATAAAAGTTCAAGTGTACATTTTCTAGATTTTCTAACCCTTTGAGTATTTGTATGAACAACCATACCCTCGCTTGCTGGATACACACAAGAAGTTACAAGGTTTTTTATACCCTCAACCTCAACCAAGCACATTCTACAAGCACCAATCTCATTAATTTCTTTTAAAAAACAAAGGGTTGGAACTTTTATGTTTGCTTTGTTGCAAGCTTGTAAAATTGTAGAACCCTCTTCTACTTCAACTTTTACACCATCAATTGTTAAATTTATCATACTTGCCACCATTTAACCTTTTGTTACAGCATTAAATCTGCAGTTTTTATAACATAATCCACATTTAATACATTTTTGTTGATCAATTTCAAACGGTTTTTTAACTTCACCAGAGATAGCGTTTACCGGACAATTTCTTGCACAGAGCGAACACCCAACACACTTTGACTTGTCTATTTTATATTTTTTGAGCGCTTCACAAACACCTGCAGGACAAGTTTTATCTTTAATATGCGCCAAATATTCATCATAAAAGTTATTTAATGTTGAAAGTGTTGGATTTGGTGAAGATTGGCCTAACCCACATAACGAGTTTTGCTTAATTTGCAAACATAGTTCTTTAAGCTTTTCCAGCTCTTCCATTGTGCCCTCGCCTTTTGTAATACGATCAAGCATTTCAAGAAGACGTTTATTGCCAACTCTGCATGGGGTGCATTTTCCGCAAGACTCTTCAACAATAAATTTTAAAAAGAATTTTGCAATGTCAACCATACAAGTATCTTCATCCATAACAATCATACCGCCACTACCCATCATAGAGCCTTGAGCAATTAAATTGTCATAATCAATGCAAACGTCTTCGTTTTTTGCTGTTAAACATCCGCCTGATGGTCCACCAGTTTGCACAGCCTTAAACTTTTTGTTGTTTGGTATTCCGCCACCAATTTCATAAATAAGTTCTTTTAAAGTTATACCCATTGGAACTTCAACAAGGCCTGTATTGTTAATTTTTCCACCCAGCGAAAACACTTTTGTGCCCTTTGATTTTTCAGTACCTATTTTATTAAACCAGTCTGAACCCTTTAATATAATTTGAGCAATGTTTGCATAAGTTTCAACATTGTTTAAAAGGGTTGGTTTTTCAAACAAGCCTTTAACCGCCGGATAAGGAGGCCTTGGATGAGGTTCCCCACGTTTACCCTCAATACTTGACATAAGGGCAGTTTCTTCACCGCACACAAAAGCGCCCGCACCAAGTCTAAGTTCTATATCAAAATCAAAGCCTGAGTCTAAAATATTTTTGCCTAATAAGTTTAACTCTCTTGCCTGCTTAATTGCTGTATTTAAACACTCAATAGCCAAAGGATATTCTGCACGCAAATAAACATACCCTTGATTGGCATTAATAGCATACCCTGCAATAATCATAGCCTCCACAACACTATGTGGGTCGCTTTCCAAAATTGCTCTATCCATAAAAGCGCCCGGGTCACCTTCGTCAGCATTACAACAAACATATTTAATTGGATCATTTGAAAGACTTGCCAACTCCCACTTTTTACCTGTTGGAAATCCGCCGCCTCCACGCCCACGAAGACCGCTTTTTTTAATTTCTTCAATAACTTGTTGTGGATTCATCTGAGTTAACGCTTTTTGCAAAGCAAAATAACCATCTCTTGCAATGTATTCCTCTATCTTGCTAGGAGCAGTTAAGCCACAATTGTGCAACACAACCCTTAATTGCTTTTTAAAAAATGGCATTTCATATAAATCAACAAGTTTGCCGTCTTTTACGTTATAGCAATTTTCTATGTCTATTTCATTATTTAAAATATGTTTGTTATAAATTTGCTCAACTTTCTCAACTGTTAAATTTTTATAAAAAGCGCCCTCAGGAAATATAATTGCACTTGGCCCCATGGCACACAATCCAAAGCATCCGGGTGACACAATATGTATGTCTTTTTGTTGTTTGCAAAGTTCTTCAAATTTTTCACGAATTTGTTTGCTATGATTTGAAGTACAACCACTACCACCGCAAACCAATATTTGCCTATATTTTCCACCAGCAACACGATTAGAAACTATATCATAATATTTGTTTTTAATTTCTTCTAATTTGTTTTGCATATTACCACCACCTCTATTTGTTTTCACTTTTAAAAGTATTTAAAATATTTTCAACTTCTTCCACTTTTACCTTGGCATAAAGCTTTTCATCAATCATCATAAGAGGCGCTAGTGAACAACAACCAACACACCTAACTGTATCTAAACTAAAATATCCATCTTTGGTTGTTTCGCCCTCTTCAATTTCTAAAATTTGTATAATCTTTTTTAATATTTCATCAGCACCTTTAACATAACAAGCTGTGCCTAAACATACTGACACCCTATGCTTGCCAATAGGTTGCAATTTAAATTGAGAATAAAAGCTTGCAACACCATAAACTTGCTCTGTAGAAACATTTAGCTTATTTGCAATAAGTTCAATAATCTCTGGGCATAAATAACCATAAATAGATTGAGCTTCTTGCAAACTTGGTATAACTGCTCCCTTCATATTTTTAATTAGGTCTAACCTTTTTGAAAGTGTATTAAATTTACTATCTTTGCAAAACTGTGACATAAATCCCTCCAACAACTTTAATTAATTTCTTCAATATATCTATGTTTCAAAAAATTTTTAGAATTTTCTAAAAAATCAATTTTAAAAGCAAAACTGTGGTATTTTTTAATAAAATTATATTTTCATAAAATGCGATTAAAATATTAAGTTTCTATGTAAAATTTTAATAAATAATGCTTAAACTTAAATATTTATAAAACCATTATACTTTAAATTTCATTAAAAGAAAAATTTTTATTAATCTTTTTGTATTTAATCTTTAATATTTTTTATACATATTTGCTAATGTTTTGCAATTCAGCCTATTAAATGCTATTTAGAATTGACATACTATTATTTTTTTTAATCATTTATATACATAATAAAAGGAAAACTTATGCCAAATAATGAAAATCACAATTTAATTGCTTTAATAAAAAAATATAAAGAGTTTTCAAAAGATATTGAAAGTACTCCAATTGGTCATCACCATTTTGGCGATAAAATGACAATACCAATTACGATTTTGTAAGAACATCAGCTGGATATTATATAAAAAAAGTAACTGAAAAATCTCAAATTGGTGAAGGATCTTATATTACATACAACGGCTTGCTTCCTATAACAACCCCTGATGGGCAAACAAGAGATGCTTTCGTTTGCGATTTTAAATGCTCAACAAACGATAATTCTCAGAGTGGGTTTGTTTATTATCCAAAAGATGGAACTTGTGAGTCTGTTCTTAGTATAGGAAATGATTCTGGATCAAATTTTCCTGATATAAACAAAGCATTTGAAACCACTAAACAACAAGCAATAGACGATGCTCAACAACCTGCAGCTGCTTTACCAACTTAATCACACATTACATAAAAAAACTACCATTTTTAAAGATGTTCTTTTTTTATCTTTTTAATCTTAAATCTTTATTTTGAATTTTTATCATTAAAGAATTTGCTTTATTACATAACCTACTAAAAGTTCTTTCGCCATATCTAGCCAAAAGTTGTTCAAGGGAAAGATTTGTTGTAATAATTGTACTTTTATTTTTACTTAACCTTTCGTTAAATAGTAAATAGAAATATTCTTCAGTGTTTTTCATATTTGGTTCAGAACCCAAATCATCAATAATTAAAACATCACTTTCTAAAACTCCATCTAAAACACCTACTCTATCTTCATAAAATGAAGAGCGATATTTTAAAAACAAGTCGTTTAAAGCAAAGGCTGTATAATAATTAACTACATTATTTTTTTGTATTAAATTGTTACAAATACTTTCTACTAAATAAGTTTTACCTACCCCTGTATCGCCACAAAGAAGTAAATTTTTATATTTAGATTTTTCTAAACCTTCACACCAAGATTGTAATTTTTCGTACATCTTTTGTATTGCTTCTGGGTTATCAAATAAATCAAATTTAGCATTTTCAAAAGTATGAGATTTATCAACATTTACTCCCAAATTGTTGATAATTTCTTGATTAATTTTTTTGTAAAAACATTCACAAAAATCTGTACCAATTAAGGCTGTATCATTACATTTTTTACAACTATAATTTGGTTTTAAATCTTCTTTTTTCATACCAAGAGTTTTTAACACTTGTTCAATTTCTTTTTTTAACTTTGATAAAGCATTTTTATCTTGTGATGTTGGTTGATTTAAAAACTCTTTTTTTGCAATGCTAAAGTTTAATGATTTTATTTGCAAATATAAATTTTTAAATTTATCGTCTTGCATTGCTTTTTCTAAATTATTATTAGCAACTGCTTCAGCTTGTAATTTACTTCGCTTAATATCATTCAAAACCTTATTTTTTATTTGTTTATTTTTCATTTAATTTTCCTATTTTTTATTACAAATTAATTTCATCTAAATTATCAAATAAAGCATTAACTTCTTCTTCACTATAACTTCTTGCAACAAATGATTTGCGTTCAAAAGTAGAAGGGGTATTTTTAACTTCTTGAGTTGTAGATTGCTTTTTAGCTTCAGTTAGGGTTTTAACACCTTTATCATACCACTCTGTTAAAATTGCGTTTGCATATTGCATACCATTTGTTTTATTAGTTGATAATTCAAGTGCATAATCAATTATTTCATCATTAAATTTATATGTATAAGTCCATGTTCTATAGAAAGACCTATCAAAACTATTAACTCTTCTATCAATATTAAGTTTTTGAAGATAAGTTTTAATTTTGTTATCTGTTGCCATAACTTCGTTTAAATGACTATCAATACTGCTAACAGAAACTAAACCAAGTTTATGGAATTTTTGAACAGATTGGTCCATACCTTCAAGAGTTCTAATATTGCTTTTAAAGCAGAAGTTTGCTATTTGAAGTAAAGTTTGTTCATTAAAACCTTTGTTTAGCCAAGGTATTACATAGGTTTCAACTTCGTTTTCAACTGATTCATAATAAATACCTAAGCATTTATTAACTTCTTTTGCTAAGGTCATTAAATCAGCTTTGTTTGCTTCGTACTCTTGCATTTCTGCAAAACTTAATAATCTTAATTCATAGTATTTTGTTAAGGTTTTATCAAGCATTTCAAAACTATAACTCTTAGTTTTTGTAGAAACTTTTTTAGCAAGAAGTAAAATATTGTTTAGCACAAAGCCATATGCTTTTGTCCATTTTTCATATAGCTGTTGGTGTTCAATAGATAAATTACCTTTAAACTTTAATGCTTTTGCTACTTGGTTAACATCTGAAGTAAGTAAAGTTAAACTTTCAATTTTTTCTTCAATCTTTTCAGCTGTTCTAACACCTTCTTCAGCCCATACTTTTGCAACTGTTAAAATATAATTACAATTAATATTGTCGCCTTTTTTTGAAACGCAATATTTTACAATCATATTAAAGTCACTTGGTTGAATATGATAAGTTTCTAAAAAATCAATATATTTATAATATTCGTTAGGATTAATTTGTCTGCCAGAGATTATATCTTGAACTTCAGCAACAAAACTAGCATATTTTTTATTATCTATTTTTTTGAGATTTTTTAAGTTATCTTTTGTTGGTAGATATCTAACTTCAATAGGATCAGTTTCTAAAACTTGAACTAGGTTTTGATCTTGCCAATATAAAAAGCAATTTATAACATCTTCTTTTGAAATACCTAAGTTTTCTTCAAAACTTTCAAGAGTGTTATCATAACCTGCGCTATTTTGACATTTTAATAAACCATACAAATAAACCTTTAAACAACTTTCAGGTGCAATTGGTAAGTAATCGTTTAAAAATTTTGCATCAATTGTTATTGTGGCAGAATCTACTAAACTGCTAGAGTATTTACAAAAAGCCATTAGTCTAAAAAATCTCCTTTAAAACTAGTTTTTAGTTTAACAAAGAAAAAAGCATTATTCAATGCTTTTTACCTAAGTTTTATATCTTTATAAAAAACGCCAAAAATATAATTTTTGTTATTATTTTATTTGACTAAATTCTATCTAAACCCAAAACAAAAAAGTGTTTAATTTTTTCGTCTTTATACTTTTCTTCAAGTTCTTTTTTAACAATATCAAGAGTAATTTTACTACCAAAAGGAATTACAACATCAAATAAAATATTAATGTGAGTTTCGCCAAACACCATTCTAAAATCGTGGAAAGACAAACTTTCATCTATATTTTTTAAAATTACATCTACCTTCTTTTTATTAAAGTTAACTTGTTCGTTATCTGTTTCAATTGGATCTAAGTGAATTGACAAAGTTATGCCCAGTTGTTCCCTAAAATCTCTTTCAATATTATCAATAACATCATGAGAAATCATAACATCAACTTTTGAAGATACTTCTACGTGAACATTAACAAAATAATTGTTTGCCCCGTATGAGTGAATTAAAAAGTCGTGAATACCAAGAACGCCGTCATAACTTAAAATTTTATCTTTTAAACTTTGAACAAATTCTTTATCAGGCATTTCACCAAGTAAAGGTCCAATAGTTTCTTTAATAAGTTTAATTGCAGAAATCATAATGAAAACAGAAACAATTAAACCAAATAAACCGTCAATACTAAAACCAATATCGCCAAAAATATTAATTAGTACCATAGCAACAAGAACTGCTGAAGTTGAAATAACATCGTTTCTGCTATCTATACTACTTGCCTTTAAAATATCGCTGTTAATACTTTTTGAAAAATCGCTATATAACCACATTTGAAACAACTTAACTAAAATAACTAAACCTAAAACAACATATGTTATTACACTAACGCTTGTAGGTTCAGGAGCAATAAGTTTTTCAATAGAACTTTTTGAAAGTAAAATACCAATAGCCATAACGATAACAGCAACAATTAAAGCCATAATTTGTTCATATCTTTGATGACCAAAAGGGTGCTCAGAATCGGCAGGTTTTGAAGATAGTTTAAAACCAAAAATTACTATAGCAGAACTACCCATATCTGAAAGGTTGTTAATGGCATCTGCTATAATTGTAATACTACCACCAATAATACCTATTAATAATTTACCAGCAAATAACAAAAGGTTTGAAAGCAAACCAAAAATACCAGCAACAAAGCCATATTTAAATCTTACTTTTTCATCTGTTGTATTTTTATAATTTTTAATAAATAGTTTTTTAATTAGTTTCATTTTTTTATTCTCTCTTAAAGTGTTTTTTTTACTATTTAATACCAGTATATTATTACATAAAAAATAAAGTTTGTTTATTGTTTTTATCTTCGCAAAATAAACAAACTTATTTTTTTTACCAATCTTCTTTTATGTACTTACTGCTTTGTTTAACATCATTATAAAAGTCGTTATATTCTCTTTTATATTTTTCTGTTCCACTAACAGTTGTATCTTCAAAATCTTGTTGTTCGTATGCTTCAACATCTTGATTTTCTGACAATCTTAAAAGTTCTAAATTATCCATTTTTTCACCTTTATAAGTTTAACTCTTTAATTAATTTATTTGAATATCTTTTAGCAATTTTAACACATAAAGAGTTAAATTTGTTTAAATTATTTTTATTTAAGTTATTAATCATTGCAACACAATCAACTCCTAATTTATTTGCTGTTGTTATTGCTATTAATGAGTCTTCAAAATACAAACATTCACTAGGTTTTACATTAAATTCTTTAAATATTTTAAAATAAATATCTGGCTCTTTTTTGCTTTTGCCCACTTCTTCTTCACAAATAACTCTATCAAACATATTTTGTAAGTTAAAAATTTTTAGTGCTTTATCTAAAAGTCTTTTGCCTGTTGCTGTTGCAAGAATAAGTTTGTATCCTTTTTGTTTTAAAGTTTGTAAAAACTCTTTTGATCCCACAACAAATTTAATATTATTTAAATATTTATCAAGCATATATTCGTACCAAAATTCTACAATTTCTTCATAATTTGTGGATACATTTTTATGCATTTCTAAAAACAACTTTGCTGTATCTATATTGCTATAACCATGTCTTTTTACTGCAAATTCTGGATTTTCTTTTACCTTATATTTTTTTGGAGTTTCTTTTTCAATAACCCTTTTCCAATATTTTATAGACATTACAATAGTATTATCAAAATCAAATATTATTGCTTTTTTCATTTTAAATCCTTTTTAAATATTCTCTTCTTTTTTAGTTGAAATATTTTCTGTTTTGGCTTCAGGTAAAGTTGATTTAATTTTCTTTTTATGTTCTTTTGTTTTTGTTGAATCAGAGTATGTTAAAAATCCTTTACCGTATGCTTCTTTTACATTATCGCTAAACATAAATGAATCTGGATCCACTTCTTTAACAACTCGTTTTAAAGCCATAACTTGAGATCTGCGAACAATAACTAAAAGCATATCTCTATCTTTTTTAGTATACATACCTTCGCATTTAATGTTTGTTACACCCCTATGAACATTGTCAAATATCGCTTGAGAAAGTTCTTCTTTCTTTTCGGTAATAATATAATAAGCCCTGAAAGATTTAAC
>JAFWWV010000121.1 GCA_017523305.1 Clostridia bacterium | reverse complement strand
TTAAGCCATCTTTTTATTTTTTATTAAACATTACCATTGTTATTGGTACCAACACCAGTATTTGTTGTATTGTTTGTTCCTGTTGTATTAGGAACTGTATTAGGTTGAACAGTTGTGTTTACACTTGGTTGAGTATTTACAGCTGGAGCAGGAGTTACAGGAGCAACTGGAGTAACAGGAGCTGGATTTACTGGTTGTGTATTAACTGTTGGAGTTGCTGGAGTTGTATTTACAATCGGAGCTGTAGGTGTAACAGGAGTTGTATTAACTACTGTTGTTGCTGCAGTTTGTGGTTGAGCAACTGTTGTGTTTGGTACTGTATTTGGTTGAACAACTGTATTAACAGGTTGAACTGTTGGTTGAACAGTTGCTTGTGGTTGAACTGTATTTTGTGCAGTAACTGTTGGGTTAACAGGTTGAGCTGTTGGTGTAGTATTTACAACTGGAGTAGGAGTTACAGGAGTAACTGGTGCTACAGGTGTAGGATTTGCAACAGGAGTTGTGTTAACTACTGGAGTTACTGTAGGTTGTGGTTGAGTTTCCACATTATTAACAGGTTGAACCATTGGTTGAGTATCAACAACAGGTTGATTTGTTACAGCTTGATTTTCAGCAGTATTTACCGGTTGTGTATTTTGAGGTGCTGTTTCAACAACTGGGGTAGTAGGTGCTACTTCAACTGGAGCAACTGTTTCAACTACTGGTGGAGCAGGTGGCTCAACAGGTTGAACAGGTGGTTTTTCTTTATTTCTTTTTTCAGTTTCAGCTGCACTTAACAATTTAGGTCTAAACCCAGCAGGAAAGCCGTTGTCATTTACTTCTTCGTTAGACATAAAATTTATTTTACCCTTTTATTATTAATCTTCGTCAGTGACGCCTGTTTTCTTTGCAAAAGTTGCATCGCAATCATCATAAACTTTTTTCAATTCATTGCAATAAGAATTAATTTCTTCTACAACATTTTTATTAAACTCTTGTTCTCTTGTTTCCATAAAAGCGTTGTAATCTTCAATTGCTTTAGCGCTTTCTGCTACAAGTTTTTCAATTTGTTTATCTAATTTTTCATTTTCTTTTAAAATTGCTTTATCTGACATAATATTTTTAATCTCCTAAAATAATTTTTTTCATTTATATTTAACAAATTAAGCTTCTGGTGTAATTTCATCGCTACTAAAAACGGTTGTAGCTGTTTCTGATTGATTAATAGCATTTGCAGCTGCAACAACTTCTTTTTTAGTAGTATCAACAACAGGAGCAGCGTTAGGATCAGCAACTACAGCGTCAGCAGCAGGAGCAGCGTTAGGATCAGCAACAACTTCGCCTTCTTTTACAACTGTAGCTTCAGTAACAGCAGTAGCATCAGCAACAACTTCACCTTCTTTTACAACTGTAGGATCAGCAACAACTTCGCCTTCTTTTACAACTGTAGGATCAGCAACAACTTCGCCTTCTTTTACAACTGTAGCTTCTGGAGCATTTTTAACTAATGCTGTAAGAGCTTCTGGATCAGATTCAACAACAGCTTCTTCCTCTTTACCTTTTTTAGCTTCTTTAGCAAGTCTTCTTTCGTCTCTTCTTTCTCTCCAAGTTTTCTTTGCTGGTTTTACAGCAATTTCTTTTGCTTCGTTATCTTTTTCTGCTTTTTTAATAGCATCTTTTTCTCTTGCAGCTTCTTTTTTAGCAGTAAAGTAATTTTTAATTCTTGTAACAAGACCAACTTTAGCTTCTTTCTTTTCTCTTTTTAAAGTAGTTTTTAAAGTTTTATTAACATCTTTTTCTGATTTGCCTTGTTCTTTTTCAGCTTTAGTCATAGCAGTAGTTTGTGTTTTTACTGTTTCAATAGCTGTTTCTAATTGAGTTACTAATTCTGATTTTGCTTTAACAGCTTCTTTAATTGCTGCTTCAATAGCTTGTTCTCTATCAAGAGTAGCACCTGCTGCTAATTCTTCTTGAAGTCTAGCAATTGTGTCGTTTTGTTCTTTGATTTCACCAATAAGTCTTGTTTCATCTGCTTTTGCAGTATCAATTTTTGCTTGTACTTCAGCAATTCTTTCTTGTCTTGCTTGTTGAACAAATTGAACTAATTGAGCTTGGTTTGCTTGAGCAATTCTTCCTGGAAGACGAGAAATAGCTTCAACTCCACCAGCCTTAACTTCACTTTGTAAAAGTGCCATAGCTGCATCATAGTCATTTTCCCATGTTTCTGGGTTTTGTTTTGCATATGGGTTAGTAGCATCTTTGCCCCATCTTAAAATATCGAAAGCTCTTTCATAATCTAAACGAGTTTCAACTTCTGGTTTTCCATCTTCTTTTGTTACAGGAACTCCGTTTTCTTTTTTAATAGTTGCTGTTACAGCTGAACCAATGTAACTTGAGCTAAAAGCAGCTGGATTTGGTTCTCCTGATGGAAGTACATAATTTTTTAATAAATTTTGTACTTGTGTTTGTGTTTCTTGTTGAACAAGAAATGTGTAATTAATTTTAGCCATAAATAAAAAATCTCCTTAAATAAATAATATTTATTAAATATATAATAACACTTATAAATAAAGCCCGTCAAGTTAAGTTATTAATTTTTTGTTAATTTTAACTAAAAAATCCTTTAAAAAAGTGCCAAAAATAAAAAAATACCTGTTGACTTTTAAACCCTGTTTTGGTAAAATAAACTCGTTATATTGCATTGGTGTCTCAAGGATAAAACTTTGGGGCATCTTATTTGTAAAATTAAGCAATTTAGCACCATAAATTTATTTGTTTGGAACGCAAAATAAATTTTCTAGCAGGTTATTACTTGCAGGTGGGAAAGTGTAAAAACAAACTATTTTATAAAGCCATTCCAATTTATTAATAGTATTTGATTTTAAACTAACCATTATTAAACTTTTTCTTTTACGGTTGCAATTTAAAAAGTAAAAGTTTAGCAAAAAGTCAGTTTGTTCTTTATGACTTTAAACAAAAGAATAAACCCAAATTTTTACAAGGAGGACATTATGCCTACAATCAATCAATTAGTAAGGCACGGTAGAACACAACAAACTAAAAAGTCACAATCTCCTATTTTGGAACAAAATCCACAAAAAAGAGGTGTTTGCCTTTCAGTTACAACTACTTCACCTAAAAAACCTAACTCAGCTTTAAGAAAAATTGCTAGGGTTAAACTTTCAAATGGACAAGAAGGTACAACTTATATTCCTGGTGAAGGCCACAATCTTCAAGAACACAGTGTTGTTTTAATTCGTGGTGGTAAAGTTAAAGACTTACCTGGTGTTAGATATCACATTGTTCGTGGTACTTTAGATGCTGCTGGTGTTGCTAAGAGAAAACAATCTCGTTCAAAATACGGCGCTAAAAAAGCAAAATAATCGGCTAGAATTATTGCTTAATATATTTTTAAATGTTTTCCACAAAAATTGTTGTTTGTGTGGAAAACAAAAATCAATTTAAACTTTACAACTTAAATAAAAGTTGTTTTATAAAAAATCTAATAAGGAGGAAAATTATGTCAAGAAGAAATCGTGCTGCAAAAAGAGAAGTTTTACCAGATCCAATGTTTAACTCAACAGTTGTAACAAAACTTGTTAACCAAATTATGTTAGACGGTAAAAAAGGTATTGCTTTTGGTATTGTTTACGGCGCTTTTGATATTATTAAAGAAAAAATGGGTGAAGAACCTATGACTATCTTTACACAAGCATTGGAAAACCTTAAACCAGTTCTTGAAACAAAATCAAGAAGGGTAGGTGGTGCAACATACCAAGTTCCTATGGAAATTAGACCAGAAAGAAGACAAACTTTAGCTATCAGATGGCTTGTAACATATGCAAGAAAACGTGGTGGCGAAAAAGAAATGGACAAAAAACTTGCTGCTGAAATTTTAGATGCTTACAATAATGCTGGTGGTGCAATTAAGAAAAAAGACGAAATGCACAGAATGGCAGAAGCAAACAAAGCATTCGCACACTTCAAATGGTAAGATTTTTGTTAAATCATATCAATTTGATTACACAGAAATTTGTTTTGCCTGTTAATTAATAAAATTATTAAAAATGGGCAAAACTTAATTTTATTTATATACAAAAAAATTTTTATTATTTATAAAGGAGAAAATATGCCAAGAAAGTTTCCATTAGAAAAATATAGAAACATCGGAATTATGGCTCACATTGATGCTGGTAAAACAACAACTACTGAGAGAATTCTTTTCTATACAGGTAAAACACACAAAATTGGTGAAACTCACGAAGGTGCTGCTACTATGGACTGGATGGAGCAAGAACAAGAAAGAGGTATTACTATTACTAGTGCTTGCACAACAGCTAGTTGGAAAGACCATTGTATTAACATTATTGACACACCAGGACACGTTGACTTCACAGTTGAAGTTGAAAGAAGTTTAAAAGTACTTGACGGTTCTGTTGCTGTTTTCTGTGCTAGAGGTGGTGTACAACCTCAATCAGAAACTGTTTGGAGACAAGCAGACAAATACAAAGTACCAAGAATTGCATATATTAACAAAATGGACATCAACGACGCTAACTTCTTTAGAGCAATTCAAATGATGAAAGAAAGGCTTAAAGCTAATCCTGTTCCAATTCAACTTCCAATTGGTCAAGATACTACATTCAAAGGTATTATCGACTTAGTTGAAATGAAAGCTATTATCTATAAAGATGACTTAGGCAAAGAAATGGAAATATGTGAAATTCCTGAAGATATGAAAGCTGAAGCTCAAAAATATCATGATCAACTTGTTGAAGCTGTTGCTGAAACTGATGATGAATTACTTGAAAAATTCTTTGGTGGGGAAGAACTTACTATTGAAGAAATCAAAAGAGGTATCAGAAAAGCTACATTATCTTTAGCTATGACTCCAGTAACTTGTGGTAGTTCATTTAAAAATAAAGGTGTTCAAAAATTACTTGACGCTGTTGTTGATTATATGCCAAGCCCACTTGATATTGAAGCTATCCGTGGTACAAAAATGGATAAAACAACTGAAGAAGAAAGAAAAGCTGATGATAAAGAACCATTTGCTGGTTTAGCTTTCAAAGTTGCTACAGACCCATTTGTTGGTAAAATTACATTCTTCCGTATTTATTCTGGTGTTCTTAAAGCTGGTTCATATGTTTATAACTCAACTAAAGACACTAAAGAAAGAATTGGTAGATTATTAAGAATGCACGCTAACCACCGTGAAGACGTTGAAGAAGCTTACGCAGGTGATATCGTTGCTATCGTTGGTCTTAAAGATACAACAACAGGTAACACATTATGTGATCCTGATAGACCTATTATCTTAGAAAGTATGGAATTCCCAGATCCAGTTATTAACATTGCTATTGAACCTACAACAAAACAAGCTCAAGAAAAAATGGTTAACGCTTTAATTAAACTTGCTGAAGAAGATCCAACTTTCAAAACATGGACAGATAAAGAATCTGGTCAAACTATCATTGCTGGTATGGGTGAGTTACACCTTGATATTATTGTTGACAGACTTAAAAGAGAATTTAAAGTTGATGTTAACGTAGGCCGTCCACAAGTTAGTTACAGAGAAACAATCAGAAATACAGTTCGTGCTGAAGGTAAACACATTAAACAAAGTGGTGGTCACGGTCAATACGGTCACTGCTGGATTGAAATTGAACCACTTGAACCAGGTAAAGGCTACGAATTCGTTGACAAAATCGTTGGTGGTGTTATTCCTAAAGAATATATCCCAGCTATTGATAACGGTATTAGAGAAGCTAAAAACAATGGTGTTTATGCAGGTTATGAAACTGTTGACTTTAGGGTAACATTATTTGATGGTTCATACCACGATGTTGACTCTTCAGAAATGGCTTTCAAAATCGCTGGTTCATTAGCATTTAAAGAAGCAGCTAAAAAAGCAAACCCAGTTTTACTTGAACCTATTATGAAAGTTCAAGTTGACCTTCCAGATGATTACCTTGGTGCTGTTATGGGTAACTTAACAAGCAGAAGAGGTGTATTACAAGGTACTGAAACAAGAAATGGTTCTGTTATCGTTAACGCTGAAGTTCCACTTTCAGAAATGTTCGGTTACGCAACTGCACTTCGTTCTTCAACTCAAGGTAGAGGTAATTTCACTATGGAATTCTCTCACTATGCTGAAGTTCCAAAGAATATTGCTGATAAAGTTGTTGGCGAAAAAGCTAAAAACTAATATTCTTTAAAAACATTTGATATTTTAAGTGTGATTATACAAATTTTTTGTTTGACAGCGTTAAATAAAAATGTATAATTACACTTGACATATATTTTAAAAAATTTATAATATATTTGTAATTTTTAGGAGGATTTTAAATTATGGCAAAAGCTAAATTTGATAGGTCAAAACCACATATTAATATTGGTACTATTGGCCACGTTGACCACGGCAAAACTACTTTAACAGCTGCTATTACTATGTTCAGTGCTGCTAAAGGTTGGGCTGAAAAAATGAAATACGAAGATATCGATAAAGCTCCAGAAGAAAGAGCTAGAGGTATCACAATCAACACATCACACGTTGAATACCAAACAGAAAAGAGACACTATGCTCACGTTGACTGCCCAGGACACGCTGACTATGTTAAAAACATGATTACTGGTGCTGCTCAAATGGACGGTGCTATCCTTGTTGTTGCTGCAACAGATGGTCCAATGCCACAAACTAGAGAACACATTCTTCTTGCTCGTCAAGTAGGTGTTCCATACATCGTTGTATTTATGAACAAAGTTGACCAAGTTGATGATCCAGAACTTCTTGAACTTGTTGAAATGGATATTCGTGACTTACTTAGCGAATATGGTTTCCCAGGGGATGACACTCCAATCATCAAAGGTTCAGCATTAAAAGCATTAGAAGCTGCTCAAGCTGGTAAACCAGAAGATCCTGCTTGTGCATGTATCGCAGAACTTCTTGAAGCTGTTGACACATTCATTCCACAACCACAAAGAGCTACAGATCAACCATTCTTAATGCCTGTTGAAGACGTTTTCACAATCACAGGTCGTGGTACTGTTGCTACTGGTAGAGTAGAAAGAGGTGTTGTTAAAGTTGGTGACAACGTTGCTATCGTTGGTATGGGTTCAGATAAATCTAGCGTTGTAACTGGTGTTGAAATGTTCAGAAAACTTCTTGATGAAGCTCAAGCTGGTGACAATATTGGTGTTCTTCTTCGTGGTATCCAAAGAACAGATATCGAAAGAGGTCAAGTTCTTTGCAAACCAGGTTCAATTGCACCTCATACAAAATTCACAGCTGAAGTTTACGTATTAAAGAAAGAAGAAGGTGGTAGACATACTCCATTCTTTAATGGTTACAGACCACAATTCTACTTCAGAACAACTGACGTTACAGGTTCAATCGAACTTGCTAAAGGCGTAGAAATGGTTATGCCTGGTGATAACGTTGCTATGACTATTAGCCTTATCACACCTATCGCTATTGAACAAGGTTTAAGATTTGCTATCCGTGAAGGTGGCAGAACTGTTGGTTCAGGTGTTGTTTCTCAAATTTTAGAATAAGATAAATTTGATAAATTATACTAATAAAAGTTGCTAAGTTTTTCTTAGCAACTTTTTTTTATTATTTACTTTTTATAATTAATTTTCTCTTGCTACTTTTAACTTTTTTGGTTATAATTTTAGTATGGAAAATAATGAATTTACCCCAAATAATATTAATAACAATAAACCAAACAGATTTAAAATGACAGGTATGTTTGGTGTTATATTTTTAGCCTTCTTTTTAGCTATGGCTTTAAGTAATATTTTAAGCCCTTATTTTTCACAAATTATAAGTGGTTTATTTTCAGGTATTGCACCAGTTTTTATTGGTGTTGCTATTGCTTTTATCTTTTACAGATTGGTTGATTTTATTGAAAAAGTAATACTAAAAAATGCCTTTACTAATAGCCCTTACAAATTTGCTATTAAAAGAACAATTTCTATTACTTTAGTACTTTTAATTATTATTGGTATAATTATTTTGGTTTTCTCAATTTTAATACCTAAAATAATTGAAATTGTACAACAATTAACAGCTGGTGGTGGAGATGGTGCTAACCAAATTTACAACAATGTTGTTAACGAAATTTGTACTATTGCTCAACGTTGGTTTGGGGCAGAAGTATCTCAAGATAGTATTAAACAAGTTTTAAATTATGTTTTTGACTGGTTTATGGATACTGTAGGTTACTTAAATAATATTTTAGAACTTTCACTTAGTGTTATTTCTGGTTTATTAAATGTATTTATTTCTTTCTTGTTAGCAGTTCTTATGCTTAAAGATAAAGAAAAAATTTCTAAATTTGCAAGAAGATTTACCTATAGTCATTTTAGAAAAGAAAAAGCAGATGAAATTTGTGTTATGACAAATAATGCAAACAAAATTCTTTTCAACTATTTAATTACAAAACTTATTGAATTTGCAATTATCTTTGGTTCTCTT
>JAFWWV010000120.1 GCA_017523305.1 Clostridia bacterium | reverse complement strand
TTTAATGAAAATAAACTATCGCATTTTTCACATTGGTCGCCGTTTGCATTTTCATAACCACATTTTGGGCAAGTACCAGTTACAAATCTATCTGGTAAAAACATATTGTCGTGTTCGCAATAGAACATTTCAATTTCGCCTTCAGAAATATAACCTTTTTTATTAAGTTCTAAAAAGAAATCTGTTGTAATTTTTTCGTGTGTTTTTGTATGTGTGTTTGAATAAATATCATAACTAATGTTAAGTTTCTTATAAATTTGATTATGAACTTCATGTAATTTTCCAGTTAATTCTTCAACAGGGATATTAAGTTCTTGTGCTGTTACAAGTGATGGTGTTCCGTGCATATCAGAGCCACCAACAAATGTTGTATCATAGCCATAACTTCTGCAAAATCTTGCAAAAATATCAGCAGGTAAGTGACAGCCTACAATATGACCAACGTGTGGAATGTTGTTTACATATGTTAAAGCTGCTGTAATTAATCTTTTTTCTTTCTTCATTATTTTTTCTCCGATCCCATTATTATTGTTACTGGTCCATCGTTTATTACATTTACTTTCATATCTGCACCAAACTTACCAGTATTTATTTTTTTAAAACAGTTTGTTTTTTCACATTCTTCTATAAATTTGTTTACATATTCTTCTGCCCTTTGGGGCATCATACTGTCAAAAAAGTCAGGTCTAAAACCGTGAGAAGTATTGCCATATAAAGTGAAGTTGCTTATTACTAACATTTCGCCTTCTACTTGAGAAATGCTTTTATTCATTTTTTGGTTTTCGTCTTCAAAAATTCTCAAACCAGATATTTTTCTAACCATATATTGTAAGTCTTGGTCAGTATCATTTTTGCCTACACCTAAAAAAACCACAAAGCCTTTTTGTATGGCGCCAATAACTTTGCCTTCAACTTCAACATTAGCACTTAAACATCTTTGAATTACGGCTCTCATTAAAGCACTTCCTTTTAATTAATTTTACTTAGAAAGTATACATAAATTACTGCTAAAATGCAATAAAAAATATAAATCAAAATACATTTTTTATTTTGAAAGAAAAATAATATATTATATACTTATAATATCTAGTTAAATAATACTGCACTGTAACAAACAAAAAATTTACTTTTTGATAAAAGGGGTAAACAAACGCTATGAAAAAATTTTTAAAAGTTGTTTTGTTAATACCAATATTTTTAATAACAATGCTTACCGTTTTTGCTTGTAATGATGACGGTTTAAAAAGCATTTCTTTATCGTTGCCAAATTATGAAAATGTAGGTGGGTATTATATGGTAAAAATGACAGATAAGAGCATTACCATAAAAACTGAAACCGATCCTGATACATATAAAGCAGAAGATTTAACTTGGCAAAGCGATGCGACCAATATTGTTACAGTTTATAAAAATACTTTTAAAACAAAAGGTATAGGCCAAGCTGTTATAACTGCAAGTTATAAAAACAAAGATGGCAAAAATGTAAAAGCCAGTTTAAAAATAAAGGTTCAACCAAGTTCTGAAGAAATGAGTTTTAATAAAGATAAATACGAAACCGTTTATACTGGCGAAGAACTAAAAGATAACTACACAATTATTCAAGATGATGGTTCTGGTAAATATGAATACTTATACTACAATATTACCGAAGAAAGTTATGTAGATAGCATAGTAAATGTAGGAACTTATCAAATTACTTGCAGAAAAGTATTAAATAATGAAGAAGCTTGCTCAACAATTCTTTTTGTTAATAAAGCAACTCTTAGTTTAACAAGTAGTGATTATGAAATTACATACGCTGAAGAATTACCTGAAGGTTTATACAATAAAAATGCTATTCCTTCAGATTTAATTGATAACGGAGATATAGGTGCTTACTTATATGGTATTGGTAAAGATAGCGAAACAAAAATAGGTAAGTTTATTCCAATAACCGAAGCAACAAATACTTCAAACGCAGGTGAGTATGATACAAGTATTCACTTTGAGTTGTATGATGAATATCTAAAAAATTATTCAACAACAGCAAATGTTACATATGGTTCTTTAAGTATTCAAAAGAAAAAAGTTGTTCTTGTAATTAGAGATCAAAATATTAGTTATGGCGAAGTTATTACTCCAAACAACTTTAATTTATATTCATATGAAGATTATGTTGAAGAAGGTAACTCTCTTGCAAGTTTAACACCTATTACACATGATTATATTGATTTTTCACAAGGTATATATTTAGGCAACCCAAGTTATAAAGTAGAAAATCAACCTGCAACTACAAATTCAGTTGGTCAACTTGATGTTTTATTTAATGAAGATGATTCTTTAGCTTATTATGATTTATGTTATGACCAAGCAACAACAACAGGTAGCAATAACTTAAATATAATGGTAAAGATTAACGGCAAATTAACTATTGCACCAAGAAATGTAAAAATTTTACCAAAAGCAAATCAAACAAAAGTTTATGGAGAAGTAGATCCAGAAAAATTAACATACAATGTTATTGAAGGTAGTTTTATTAATAAAGATACAATTAATGATTTCTTGTATATTGATTATAAATCAAATACTTTAGGCGACGGAAATTACCGAGCAGATTGTAGTAGATATTTTTATTCTGTTAATAATACATTAAACGATAACTATAATATTACTCTTGATGAAAGGGCAGATGAAACAAATGAAGATCTTCCAATAGAACAAAAAACTTTATTTGAAGTTATTCCTTGCCAAATTAACATAGAGTTAAATACAGTAAACGAAAAGTATAAAAAATTACCAGCAGGAGCAACTTTACATACTTTAAGTTACTATTCTTTACTTGAAGATGGTTCAACTCCACATTACACAACAACAATTAAATCTTTAAAAATTAACAATGAAGATATTTTATCAAACACTGCTGGTCAAGCAGGTACTTATTGTAAAAGTGCTGATTATAACGAATCGGGTGAAATATTATTAAAAACAGGTGGAAAGTTTAAATTCTCTTTACTTTTATCTACCATTGCAAACGAAAATTATTTCTTATCATATAATGTTGATTTATCAGATGTTTATTATGATGGGGCAGATGGCGAAACAAACTTTAGAGTAAACTTTACAAAATCAAATTTAAATTTAAGCAAAATTAAATTAACAATTGTTCCAAACTTAACTTATGCAAAAGTAAATAAAGTTTATGATGCTACTGCTAACGTTGATGAAACTTTAGGCGCAGATTATTATGTTTTAGGCGACCTTGAACCAGACACATATATAACAGATATTTTATCAGATACATCATACAACAAAGTTATAGTTGTTAAAAACATAAAGGTTAATGATGATGGTTCTCAAACAGTTGTTTCTGGACCAAAAGATGTTGGTAGATATGTTTTAGGTATGACAACAACATTAGTTTATCAAACAGGTAAAGAATATTACGACGTTACTTTTGATGATTCACAACCTTACTATTACAATGTTTTAAAATGTGGAATAACTATAAAACCAGATGCTGGTCACACAAAAGTTTATGCAAGCAATGACCCAGAATTTACATACACAATGTATGGTTTACCAGAAGACGAAGATGATGATATTGAAATGGCAGGCGTTTTATCTCGTGAACCTGGCGAAAATGTAGGTGAATATGAAATAACATTAGGTACTCTTGACTTAGGTCCAAACTACGAATTAAGTATGTATGCAACACCTGAGTATTTAGAAATTACCCAAAGAACTGTTGATGTTGAACCAATATCATATATAACAACATATGGTGATAGTTATCCTTCAGTTATTGGTTATGAAATTAATGTTGTGGGTGAGTATAATCCAGCATTATTAGTTGCCCCAACTTTTTCAGGAAAGTTAGCATTAGATGGAACTAAAGTAGGTTTATATTACCCTGTTAAATTTGATGAAGATGGTGATGTAACTTACTATGATATTATTCAAGGTACTTTAGAATGTACAAGTTCAAACTATGTTGTAAACTTTATTGATACTTCTACTTTTACTATTAATAAAAGAGAAACTATAGTAGATATCGTTTCACAACAAAAAGAAAGTAAAGATGGCCTTGAACTTTCAGTAACTTTAGATAGCGCTTTCTATACAGCTTCTAACTTATTAGAAGGTACAAAAACCCAATTAAGTTTAACATTAAAAGATAATGATAGTTTTTATAATGTAAATACTTTTACACTTACTTTAACTGAAGGTGTAAATGATGTTTCATCTTGCTATGATGTTAAAATAGGTAAAGATGTTGTTTATAATATTAATATTCAAATTATTTATTTAGCAATTGTTGATAAAGAAACAAAATTAACTCCTATTGTTAACCAAACATATACAGGTTATGAAGTTGCTGATAAGTTCGCTTTAGTTTGTCAAACTGAAGGTTATGAAATAAGTGCAGATAGCGACTTTGACTTTGTTTTTGCAAGTGGAGATACTCCTGTAGCAACACCTATTAATGTAGGTAGTTATGTTACTTCAATTGATATATCACAAGAAGGTAAGAAAATTATAATTACAAACAATAAGCATACTTGTGATGCAAATTGTGAACCTAATTGTGCAAATAAAAATATTGAGTTTACTTCTCTTGATGAAGGTGTTATTAAAAACACAGTTTTAAGTATTTCAAATTATGGATACTTAAATATTAAAAAAGCAAATATTACTTACGATCAAACAAAATTAGGTTTTGTAAGTGACCTTTCATATGGTAGTAACACATTATCAAATATTAAAACTACATATAAAGATGGTGGTGGCGCAGATGTACCTATCTTTAATGGTGTAGGACCAGATACAATTGTTTTAAAAACTTATGATAGTGGTTTAAACTTTACTTATACTAGTGAAAATTACTCTTTATCTACATATGAAGCTAATAGATCTTACTCAATTAACTTAACTGTTGAAGCAACTAAAGGCGGGGTAATAGATGCAAACTATAATTCATTAAATATAAATGTTCCTTTATATGTTGCACCAAAGAATATGATTGTAAATACAGCAACATTTACTGTAAATGCAAATGTAGCTATAGGTGGCGCAGTAACATATGATGGACAAACAAAACCTTTATCACTTTCATTACAAATGACAGATCCAAATGATTCTGATAAATATGCAACAACATATAGTTACTTAAGATTAAAAGTTCAATACTCACAATCAACAAAAGCTATGTTTGAGTATTATGATTATGATACTGTAAATGGTATTCCTAAAGTTCAACCAGAAGTTAAAACACAATCTTATGCAAGTTCTTCACTTAGAAATATAACTTCATTGTTTACTATAGAGTATCAAGGCGTTAACTATTTAATTGTTAATAATGTTTATAGCTTGTTGTTAGAAACAAATGAATCAAGCGTTCCTGTAAACGCAGGTATTTATGCTTGTATTGCAACTTGTGAAAGTCAATCTAACTACATTTTTGCAACAGGAACAGTTGCAGCTCCTACAGTAGTAGGTACTAACGTTTCATATGCATTTATTTATGAAATAGATAAAACAAATGTTGTAGCAATTGAAAACTGGAAAGATTCTTTTTACTATACAACCGAATTTAATCTTACAAATAAAAGTTCTTTACCATTTGAGTATGAAATGACACCTAACTTTAAAGATAGTGTTGTGTACTCAATGAGAGAACCTGCTGAATGGCCAGTAAACAATATATTAAATGTGGGTACATATTCAGTTAATATTATGTTTGAAAACGAAAACTACTATTTCAGCAAAGATATGGAGTTTAAAGTTGAAAAATTAAGTGCTGAAATTATATTCCCAACTTTAAAAACTTATGTTTATATTGGTGAAGGCAGACAAATTACTTCATTCTTAAATAATATAAGAATAGCCCTTAAAGATAAGGACGGTAACACAACTAATAGTTTCTATTACAACTATGAAGGTGATTTAACTAGTGATCCATTATTGAACTTTGAGTTCTATGAACCAGATTCAAAAACTCCAATTACTGATCCTACAAAAATACCACCTTGGCAAGTTACCCCAGATGGCAAGTATTATAAATTAAAAGTTATTTATGGTGGAGAAAGCACTAACTATTATGGCGAAGGCATTTACGAATATGCAATTATTAAAAAAGCATATATGGGTTCTGTAAAATTCCAAAACGCAACTATTACTTACGACCCAACATATACTCCAGAAAGTTTATACAATTTAATTTATACAAAAATGTTTACTATTGGCCTTGAAGAAGGTTACAACGTAAAAATTTATCATCAAGATAATGCAGACGAGTGGCTTGATCCTAACGAAGAAGCAGATAAACCAGAAGAAAGCTGGATGTATAATTTGTTAAGAATAGGTCAAACAACTTTAAGGGTAGAAGTAGAGTTTGAAGATGGTATTACTGCTAAATATAGTTCAACAGCTGTTTTAACAATAAATAAAGCAGTTATATCTCAAAACTCAATTGATACAACTAAAACAGGCGCAAGTTTTGTTTATAACGGTTATAATATGTATAACTACTTAATATTTAACACCGTTAGCTTAAACCCAGATAAGTTTGAAGAAGAAGTTGAAGATGATGGCTTTATATATTACGTAAAGAAAACCGAAACAAAGAAAATTGATGAAGCGTCAGGAAGAGAAAAAATTTGTGTAACTATGACTGTAAGGGATAACTTCACAAACAAAATCTTTGACTTAACATATACTTATCAACGCTATGTCGCTGGTGACTTTGCTTATCAATATATGAACACAGTTCCACTAGACCCTAACGAAGACGGCGAAAAATATAAAGTTATTTATGAGTTTAATTTTGAGTCTCACTATACAAGCACAATTACATTAACAACAAAAGAGTATACAATTAAAAAAGTAGACGTGTTATATATTAGTGCTGATGACTGGACAGTTACTTATAGTGGTAACAACTATTCAACAAGTTATATTCAACCTGCAAGTATTAAAGTAAGAAACAATTCATATGAAGAAAATACAAATATGAAAGTTGACTTAGTAACAAATAGTTTTGATATTTATGAATATAAAAATACTAAAGGTGTTTGTTTATTTGCTTACTTTACTTCTGACACAAATAACTTAACAAAAACAATAGAAGTTATTAATGCAAAAGAATATAGAGTTAACATTTCTCTTCTTTATAAACCAGGTTATGATTTAACAAAATATTTCAAAGCAATTAAGTTTGGCAGTGAAGAACCTATTGATATTGCATCATTTATTTCTGCAGGTGCATCAACAAATGGTTATAATTGTAAACTTACACAATTATTCACTGTTGAAAAAGTTGAGTATAATACTTATAACTGGACAGAAGCAATTTATGTTACAGGCAACACTCTTGATGAAGACGGAAATAATGTTTTATCAGTCGACTCAAAAATTACTGGATTTGGTAGTGGTGTATATTCTGTAACAATTTATAAACGTGATAGTGGTAGCAATACAGAGCCACACATTGTAAAAATTAACAACGGTAGTGACTATGATTTTGCTGCACATATTGACGATTATCTTTTAAGTACTGAAACAGGTTATAACGAATATACATTTGTATTAGAGTGTGATGAAAACCACATTGCAAGTGATATTATATTCATTATTATGGCTCCAGAGCCAGAGCCTGAACCAGAACCTGAACCAACAGAATAATAAAAAAGAGAGATGAAAATCTCTCTTTTTTGTTTAAAATAAAATTATAAATCATATTTAATTAAATCGTTATAAGTTTGACCTTTTACAATTACTCTGCTTTTTCCTTTGTTTAATAAAACTACTGGTGGAACAGGGTTTCTGTTATAGTTGCTTGCCATAGAGTAGTTATAAGCACCAGTTGAAAGAACTGCGATAACGTCACCTTTTTCAAGTTTTTCGATTTTTGCATCTTTAATTATACAATCACCACTTTCACAGCATTTACCAACAATAGTTACTTTTTCAGTCTTCTTATTTTCTGTTTTACATTTTACAGCAGTGTATTCTGCTTGGTATAAAGCATATCTAGGATTTTCAAACATACCACCGTCGATTGAAACATATTTTCTTACGCCCTTAATTTCTTTAATATTTCCAACTGTATAAAGGGTAAAACCGGCCTCACAAATCAAACTTCTACCTGGTTCAATTACAAGTGTAGGTTCAACCAAATTGTCCTTAGAAACGGCTTTTTTGACTTCTACGACCACTGCTTTAATAAATTTTTTGTAATCTTCGTCTTTTAAGTTAGGATCTTTATTAGTATACCAAACACCATAGCCACCACCAGAGTTGAGAATTTTTACATCAATATTATGTTTTTTCTTAAGCATGCTTACAAATTCCATAACTTTTTTTGCTGCCAAGCCAAAAGGTTTAACATCAAAAATTTGACTGCCAATATGATAATGCAATCCCATAAAGTTAAGTTTTGTATTTTGACAAACTCTTAAAATAAATTTTTCAGCTTCGCCAGATTCAATATTAATACCAAACTTACTATCAGTTTTGCTTGTTTGAATATATTCGTGAGTATGTGCTTCAACACCAGGGTTTACTCTAACTAAAATGTTAATTTTATTTTCTAAAAGTTTAGAAGATTTTACTAAATTTTCTAAAGTTTCTAATTCATCAACATTATCCACAACAAAATTGTATATTTTATTTTTTAAAGCAAATTTAATTTCATCTAAAGTTTTATTGTTTCCATGGAAATATATTTTTTCAGGGTTAAATTTTGCTTTAATTGTTGTAAAAATTTCGCCACCAGAAACCACGTCACAAGCAAAATTATATTCTTTAATTAAATTATAAATTGCCTTGCAACAAAAAGCTTTTGAAGCGTAACTTATAATAGAATTTGGATAAAGTTCTTTCATAATATCGCTAAAAAGTTGGCAACGATTTCTTAAAATGCTTTCACTAACAACATATAAAGGTGAGCCATACTTTTTAGCTAAACTTAAAGTGTTGCAGTTGTCGATAATCATTTCATTGTTTTTGTCATAAGTGTATTTTAAATCTTTATCCATTATTTTTCTCTCTTTTTTCGTATCAATAAAATCAGTATAAGTATTTTTATTTTTATGGTCAATGCTTTTTCAATTTATTTGTTTAAATTGATAATAAAAATTGTTTTATTTCTTTTTTATTTTTATATATAATATCTATACACAAAGGAGAAAATTTTTTATGATAAATGAATTTAATTTTAAAAAATGTGCTAAATGTGGTGCTTTAGTTGAAGTATTAAAAGATTGTACATGCGAAAACTGTGGTATTGTATGTTGTGGTGAAAAATTAGTAGATGTTGAACTTAACTCTAAAGATTTTTCAGTAGAAAAACACCTACCTGAATGGGAAGTAAAAGACAATACTATTTTTGTAACAGTAAATCATGTTATGGAAGAAGATCATTATATTGAATGGATTGCTTGCTATAATAAATCTGGTAAGGTTGTAAAATATTTAAAACCAGGTCAAGAAGCAAAAGTATCTTTTGAATATGAAAAAGACTCAACAATTTTATCTTATTGCAACAAACATGGTTTGTGGTATGTTGAAGTTTAATTATTAAAAATAATAAATTTAAGTTAATAAAAAAGTTAAAAAAAAGAGAAAATAAAAAATTTTCTCTTTTTTTATTAAATATTGCTATTAGTTGAAATAATTTTATAAATATGTTATAATTCTCATTATGATAAAAAGAAAAAAATTAAATCCTGCAGCGCAGATTGTTATTGGTTTCTTTACTGTAATACTAGTAGGAACACTTTTATTATGCTTGCCAGTTTCTTCAAATAATGGAGAATGGTTTTCATTTATAGATAGCTTTACAACTAGCACAAGTGCTGTTTGTGTAACTGGTTTAGTTGTAGTAGATACAGCCGTTCATTTTTCACTTTTTGGTCAAATAGTTATTTTGTTTTTAATTCAAATTGGTGGATTAGGATTTATAACAATAACAGCTCTTGTATTTTTAATTATGGGTAAAAAAATAACTTTTGAACGCCGTATTACAATGCAAGAAAGTTTAAACCAAGAAAATGTTCAAGGCATAGTAAAACTTGTTAAAAACATCATTATTCTAGTTTTTGTAACAGAACTTATTGGTTTTTTATGTTTGGCTCCATCATTTATTAATCTTTATGGTTGGGGAGATGGTTTATTTAAAGCTTTATTCCTATCAATTTCTGCCTTTTGTAATGCTGGTTTTGATAATTTAGGAACAGTTGGTTCTGAATTTTCAAGTTTATCAATATTTGCACAAAATTCATTAGTTTTATTACCTATTATGCTTTTAATTGTTATAGGTGGAATTGGCTTTATTGTAATATTTGATATTGGCAAAAAATTTAAAGGCGAAAAATTATCTTTACATTCAAAAGTTGTTTTAATAATAACAGCAATTTTAGTTTTTGGTGGTGCAATTCTATTTGGTTTATTAGAGTGGAATAATCCAGAAACAATTGGTAATATGAATGTATGGGATAAAATTATAAATTGTTTATTCCAAAGTATTACTCCAAGAACAGCAGGCTTTTTAACTTATGATCCAGCAAAACTTTCACAAGCAAGTATAATGTTGACAGATATTTTAATGTTTATTGGTGGTAGTCCAGCTTCAGCAGCAGGTGGTATTAAAACAACAACATTATTAGTTCTTTTAATTGCTATTTTTAAACGTGAAAATGTAAATGGAAATATTGCTTTCTTTAAACGTAAAATAAGCACAAAAATGGTAAAGAAAAGTTTAAGGGTTATTGTTTCTGCTCTTGTATTAGTTCTTACATCGACCTTTTTAATTTGTGCTTTTGAAGGTTCTACTGTTACGGCAATAGAAGCTATGTTTGAAAGTATCTCAGCAATTTCTACTGTTGGTTTAACATTGGGTATAACACCATTTTTATGTGCAGGAAGCAAATTAATTTTAATATTCTTAATGTTTGCAGGAAGGGTAGGGGCTATAACATTAACACTTGCTCTTGCAAATCGTAAAGCAAGTATTCATCACGATATAGAATATCCAGATTCAAAAATTATGGTTGGATAATAAGGAGAGAAATTAAAAAATGAATGAAGAAAAAGAAATTGAAAAAGAAATTAAAAAAATTGAAAAAGAAATGAATCAATTTGCAGTAATTGGTCTTGGTAGATTTGGTAGGGTTGTTGCTACAAATCTTATAGAACTAGGTAATGAAGTTTTAGTTATTGATTCTGACCCAGAACAAGTTAAAAAAATGGAAGGTTTAGCATCAGCAGCAGTAGTAGCAGATGCTACTTCAACTGACGTTTTATATTCTTTAGGTGTAAGGAATTTTGACTGCGTAGTTAACTGTATAGGTGACGATCTTCAAGCAAGTATTTTAACAACATTAATTTGTAAAGACTTAGGTGTTAAATATGTTGTAGCAAAAGCTCAAAACGAACAACACCGTAAGGTTTTAGAAAGAATTGGTGCAGATATGGTTGTTTTCCCAGAAGTATATATGGGTAAAAAACTTGCAAATATGTTAACTAACCCAAGTATGAACGAAATTATGAATTTAACTGATAATTATAAAATTGTTGAAATTCCTGTTCCTGATGACTGGTGTGAAAAAACAATTATTGATGTTGATGTTCGTAAAAAACATAGAATATCTGTTATTTTTATTAAAAGGGGAGAAAAAGTTGTTTCTCCCGAAGCAGAAACAGTTTTTCAAAAGGGCGATATTTTAATTGTTGCTGGCGAAACTGAAAAATTAGAAAATTTAAGTAATAAAACAAGTGAAGTTATTGATGTTAAACATACACTTCAAGATGCTTTACAATCAGAATAAACAAAAAAGATAAGCAATTTTGCTTATCTTTTTTTGGTGTTAATTTAGTTATTTAAAACTTTTGTTACTAGTTTAGGAATATTTGTTGCACTGTTAATGTGTTTAGTGTTCATACCAAGTTTTTTTGCTGGGTTTAAATCGTTTTTTATGCTATCGCCAAAAACAAAAAATTGCTCAGGTTTGCAGTTTTCTTCTTCTAAAATATCTTGATAATAATGACCTTTTGTTTTGTCAGCAGAAATAAAGTGGTTACTTATAACTTTTTTAAACCAGCTATATCTTATACCTATTTTGTCCATATAAAATTTAATGTGTAATGGAGAAGAATTGCTTACAACATAAACAGGATATTGTTTGCATAAATCTCTTAAAAATGTTGCTTCAACAACTTCGTTTTCATCAATAATAATAGGGTCTGGTGTAGTGTTTTGCCAACTCCAAAAATCTTTTACAGATATATTATATTGTGGGTATTTTTCTTTTACTTTATATATAAAGTTAACAATATCACAACCTACCCAAACATCTTTCCACTCTGGGTTTTCCTTAGCAATTTTTCTGTATTGATAATCTGTTAGGTTTGGAAAAAATTTGCGTTTGTTTCGTTTAATAAAATTAGGTATTTTTGCAAATGCTTCGTCCCCAGAATAAAGTGTTCCATCAAAATCAAATATAAAAACTTTTTTACTATTCATAATTTTTCCTTTTATGTAAGATATATTAACACAAAAATAGGTTTATCAAAAACAAAATTCAATATAAATAAATTCCTATTTGCTTTTTAATAATCAATGTGTTAAAATACTTTCTGTTAAATTATTTTAGTTTTTTGTTTCCATAGTTAAACGGATATAATAAGCCCCTCCTAAGG
>JAFWWV010000119.1 GCA_017523305.1 Clostridia bacterium | reverse complement strand
TAATAACGAATTTGAAATTTCAAACGGAAAAGAAACAATTGTATCTAAATATTTAATCAATTGCTGCGCCGAAGGTGTTAACGAAATAAATAAACTTTTAGGCGAAGATGAAGTTGAAACTAAATTTACTAAAGGCGAATATATTTTACTTGACCAAAGCGAAGGGTCACTAGTTTCTCGACCAATATTCCCACTTCCTACAAACAAAGGTAAAGGCATTTTGGTTTGTCCAACAGTTAATAAAAACATCTTTTTAGGGCCAACAGCAGTTGACGTAAAAGATTATGATACTTCAGTAAATTACGATAGTTTATCCACAATTAAAGCTCAAGTTGTGGACAATGTTAAAAATATTAACTTTAAAAAAGTTATTAAACTTTATGCTGGCGTTAGAGTAAAAACAGGCAACGATTTTTATTTAGAAGAAGGAAATAAAAATAAAAATTATTATGTAATTTCTGGCATATGCTCACCAGGTTTATCTTCTGCCCCAGCAATAGCAAAATATGTTTTTGAAAACTTAAAAAACAAAGGCCTTAAAACAAAAACTATAAAGCCTATTAAAAGAAAACCTTATACAAATGTTCTTTCATTAACAGATGAAAAATTAAATAGTTTAATTAAAAAAGACCCTAATTATGGCGAAGTTGTTTGTAGATGCGAAGTTATAACAAAAGGCGAAATTTTAGAAGTTTTAAATGGCCCAATAAAACCATTAACTACCGACGGAATTAAAAGACGTTTGAGAACAACTATGGGTAGATGTCAAGGTTCTTTCTGTTACCCAAAACTATTAAAACTTGTTGCAAACTTTTATAATGTAGATGAAAAAGAAATTAACTTTAAGGGCACGGCAGCTTTAGTAACTGGCAACATTAAGGAGGGTGGAATTTATGAAAGCAAATAAGTTTGATTTTGATGTAGCCGTTCTTGGTGGTGGAAGTGCTGGTATGGCAGCCGCTTTAAAGGCAAGTGAAAACGGTGTAAGCGTTGTTTTAATTGAACGTGAAGATAGACTTGGTGGAATATTAAATCAATGTATACACAACGGCTTTGGCCTTAATTATTTTAAAGAAGAGTTAACTGGTCCAGAATATGCTGGTAGATTTGCTAAAAAAGTAAACGAAAGCAATATAAAAGTTTTATTAAATACAACTGTTACAAAAATTGAAGATGGCTACACCCTAACCTTACTTAGTAAAAATGGATTAAAAAAATTAAAAGTTAAATCTATAATTTTAAGTATGGGTTGCCGTGAAAGACCTGCAGGAGCAATAAGTTTATGTGGTACAAGACCAGCAGGAATAATCTCAGCTGGTAGTGCACAAAAAATGATAAACATCTATGGCAAAATGATTGGCAAAAAAATTGTAATTGTAGGCAGTGGCGACATCGGTCTTATTATGGCAAGAAGGTTACATTTTGAAGGCGCCCAAGTTTTAGGCGTTTATGAAATTTTACCTCACCCATCAGGACTTAAAAGAAATATTTCTCAGTGTTTAACCGATTATAATATTCCACTTCACCTAAGCAAAACAGTTGTGGAAGTTGTAGGTAAAGATAGAGTTGAAGGAGTGTATGTTGCACCAGTAAATAAAGATTTTTCTTTTGACTTTAGTAAAAAAGAGTTCATTCCTTGTGACACTGTGGTTTTAAGTATTGGTCTTACCCCTGAAAACGATTTAGCACAAGAATTAGTACAACCAAATAATATTACTGGTGGAGCAATTGTTGACGAATATTTACAAACAAGTAAACTAGGAATTTTCTCTTGTGGAAACGTTTTACACGTTCACGATATTGTAGACAATGTTACTAAAGAATCTGAAAGAGCTGGTGAAAATTGTGCTAAATTTGTTAAAGGCGAACTTAATATCTCTAATCCACTTTCAATAAAAAATGGCCCAGGCGTTAGATATGTTAACCCACAAACCTATTATAAAGGTGATGGAATTTTAAACGTTAACTTTAGAGTTTCAAATATTTTTGAAAATGCAAACATTGTTATTAAAAATAACGGCAAAGAATTAAGAAAAATTCAAAAAAGAATTTTGTTACCAGCTGAAATGGAAACTGTTGTTATTGCAAAAAAAGATTTAACTGGCGAAGTAGAAATTTCTATTGAATAAAAAGGAGTTTTTTAAATGGAAATAACTTGTATTATGTGCCCAGTAGGTTGCACTTTAACTGTTACAAAAAAAGGTAATGAAGTTACTGTTAAAGGTAATGGTTGCCCAAGGGGCGAAATATATGGCAAAAACGAAATTACTACCCCAAAACGTATGGTAACAACAATAAAAAAATATAAAGACGGAACAATATCCTTAAAAACTAGCGAGCCTATTGATAAAAATTTAGTAACAAATTGTTTAAAAGAAATTAACAACGCTAAAGAACCTAAAAACATAAAACCTGGCGAAATATTTATTAAAAACATTTTATCTACAAATGTTGATATAATTGTTACAAATGTTAATAATTAACCTAATAAAAAACAAATTTTAACAAATACTATGTGTATGAAACCACATAGTATTTTTTTTATGAAAAATAAAAAATTTTTATTTTTAATTTTAACCCTTATTTTTTGCTTTAATTTTTTTATTATTTACCCCACCTTAACACCTTGTTACGCAGATACAATCGATAACTCAAAAGAAATTTATATTGTGTATAATAATGAAGGAAAAGTTATTTTTGAAGGAAACAAAGTTGTTGTAGGCGACAAAATTATTGACGGAAATTTAAACGAATACGAAGTATATTTTGTTGATGATTCTTCACAAATAGCATATGCAGATTTTAATGGCAGATATCAAAAGCCGAATATAAAAAAACAAAGTAAAGGTTTAAATTTTTCCAACAACAAAGTAAATAAAAGTGTAGGATTATACCTAACTCACAATGACGAAAGTTACATTCCAACCGACAATACTTCTAGTGTTTATGGTAAAGGGGGTATTCATGATGTTGCTATTTCACTAGCAAGTAGTTTTGAAAATTTAAACTACAATGTTTACCTTGATCAAACCTTACACTTACCCCACGATTCTGGTGCTTATGGTAGAAGTTATAATACAGCAAACACCTTGCTAAACAAAAATGTAGATGCTTTATTTGATATTCATCGTGATGGAGTTGCCCGTAGTGTTTATGTAAAAAATATTGATGGAAAAGAAAGATGTAAAGTAAGAATTGTAGTAGGACAAGCAAACCCAAATAAAGACGCAAACTTGCAGTTTGCAATGTACCTAGTAAGTGTTGCTAAAGAATATTGTCCTTGGCTTTTTTTAGATATTTATTACGCTAAAGGACATTATAATCAAGCCTTAACAAGTAAAGGTCTTTTGTTTGAAATGGGTACATATTTGGCAGAAAAAGAATTGGTTTTAGAAAGTGTTCCCTACCTAGCAAGTGTAATAGATAAAACCTTGTTTTCCACCGTTGTTGAAGATGACAACAAAATAACTATTACAGACTCTCCTACAAGTGAACAACAAAATAATATTGTAAATAATATTTTATCAACAAACTCTTCACAAAATAATTTTTTAAGTAAGAACATTAGCAATGTAATTGTTTTTTCCTTTTTATTTATTATTGGTATGAGTTTAATTGTTTTTATTGTTTATAAAAGACATAAAAAAAGAACTATTAAAAAATAGTTCTTTTCTTTATTTTTAATTTTTTATTTGTCGTTGTTTTACTGTTGTTTAGATTTTTTTTCGCGTATTTTTTTTGCTAAATAATTTACAAAATAAAAATATAAATATCCTATAACACCACTTGCTGTATTTGTTATAATATCAAACACTTCGGTAGTTCTGTAAACAGGTAAAATAAATTGTAATAACTCAATAATAAAACTTAAAACAAATGATATTAAAATTGTTTTTAAAAAAGTTTTTTCTTGTGTTTGTGAAAACACAAAAGCAGAAACTGGAAATAGCATTATAAGATTATATAAAACATTGGTTTTGCCAAAATTTGCCCAAAGAAAATTTAAACTAAACCAAGGAATTGTATTATCAAAATTAACACTTACATATGTTTTTGTAATACTTACTTTTCCAAAAACTAAAACTGATAACAATAAACAATATGTTATAAATGCTATTAAACCTACAATCTTTAAAACTTTTTTATTGTTAAAAAAAATAATTATCATAAGGGTAGGAAAAATAAAGAATAAAAATATAAAAACTATAAAAGCTAATATTAAATTTATTTGCATATTTTTCTTTTCCTATTGATAATTATTTTTTTAAATTAAGCTTTTGATGAAACTAAAACGTTTCCTGTTGTTTTAAGTAAAATTTTACCCCAACGATCATAAGCGTTTGTGTTGTAGTTTGAATCGTCTTTAGTATAACCAAGTCTGTATGCTTTAGCATATTCTGTATATTTTGGTAAGTTTACAATATAGTCTTGGTCTGTTACTGAAGATATTAATTGACCTGCTGTGTTTTCAGCAATGGTTACTTCTTTAGTACAAAGAATTCTTGATTGCAAGCTATCGCTAACACCTTTTAATATAATGTTTACTTTTCTATTTTTTGCATCGATTGTATTATCGTTATATGAAACTGCAGTAAAGGTAATATCTAATTTTGAACTACTACTTTTTGATAAAACTTGAACATCTAGTGAACAACTAATATTTTTTAAATCAATTCCACCTGTTTTAGTTAAAACAATTAAGTTGGTTTCTTTATTATCTGCAGTAGAACCAGTATATGCGATATCAATATTTCCACTAGTTGAATAAGCGTAAATGTTACTATTTACTGTAGCATTACCTACCTTAATACTTCCACTAGTTGAATCAAATGAAGCATTACCATTTAAACTTGTTATATTGATATAACCTGCACCACTTTCAATTGTATTTGTAGCACCGTTATATTCAAGGTTTTTAATGTTGACTTTATTTTCTATTTCACTGCCTTCACTTAATATAGAAACATAACCATAAACATTGCCAAAATTGATATAACCTTTATTCATTGTCATAGCAATAGTTTTGTATACGCCTGCAGAACCAATTTGATTTATTCTGTAAGAACCATTATTTGCTGTAACTTTTAAATCGCCATATAAATTGTCAATTTTTACAGTTGGACCTACATAATTATCGTATGAAATAATTTCAAGAGCTTTTGATAAAGTTAATGTTGCTGTTTTATCAGCATTTATTAAACTAAATAAACCTGAATTTGTTTCAAATTTAATTGTAGAAGCTGTAATGGTTGTTACATCTAAAAAGTCAACTTTACCTAAATCAGTTTGTAAGTAATAGTTTTCAATACCGTTTTTTGTATCGATATTAAGTTTACCATAGTCTCCTGTTTTTAAATAAAGGTTAACGCATTCTAAAACGCTAGTTTTTTCAATTTTTGTGCCTGGTTCATCAGGATTTTCTTCTTCAAAAGTAACTTCTGAAGTATATTTAATGTTACCACCATTAGATTTTACATAAACAGTGTTTATTACAAGATCGCTTGGAATATAAACATAAACATATGAATTTGATTTTGCAATCCAACCAGTAGGCTCTTCAATATTTATTGAAAATGTTTTATAAATATCGGTATCTTTACCTTCTTCAAAAGATTTATTTATTATTTTTGTAGTAAGTTTTAACTCAGAATTTAAACTTTTACAAAAACCTGACAAACCTTCGCTGTGTGAAACTAAAATTTCACCCGAAACTGTGTTTGGTAAAATATATACGTCAGTCATTTCTGTAATAACTTCAATGGCTTGTACACCACTTATTGAAACTGGTGTTGAAGTTGTATATGTTGTTTTTTCACGGTTGGTATATAAAACATACTCATAACCCAAAACAGATGTTCCTGGCGAAAAATACATAAAAGCTAAGCACCCAAGAACGGCTACTAACAAAATACCTACTATAAAAGCTAAATAAATAAAAAACTTTTTGAAAAACTTTTTCATTTTTTATTTTCCTTTTTATTAATTAGTTTCAATTATTGCTTTAATTCTTCTTACGCCAGCACTACTTGATTCTTCTTTTAAAATTTTAAACTTTTTAAGTTCTCCTGTACTTTTTGCGTGTGGACCACCACAAATTTCCTTGCTTACATCGCCTATTGTATAAACTTTAACTTTATCGCCATATTTGTGTTCAAAAACACCTAAAGCGCCTTGCTCTTTAGCTTGGTCTAAAGTTAATTCTTCGCATACTACAGGAATATCTTGTTTAATTACTTCGTTAACAAAATCTTCAACTTTTTGTTTTTCTTCATCTGTTAATTTATGGTCACAGTTAAAGTCAAATCTTAATCTTTCTGAAGTAATGTTACTACCCTTTTGATAAATATCTGGGCTGATAATTTTTCTTAAAGCAGCTTGTAAAATATGAACTGCTGTGTGTAAACGAGTTGTTTGTTCGCCAGTATCTGCTAAACCACCTTTAAACACTTTATCATTATTTGCTTTTGATTTTTCTTGGTGAATCCTAAAAGCTTCTTGATATTCTTCTTCGTTAACAATTAAACCTTTTTCTTCAGCTAATTCTTTTGTTAACTCAAATGGAAAGCCAAATGTATCATATAATCTAAAAGCTGTTTTGCCACTAAGTTTACCTTCTTTGCAGTACATTGCAACTTTTTCAAATTCTTTAATACCTTGTGCTAAAGTTTTTGAAAACTTTTCACTTTCTTGAGTAACAGTATCCATAATAAAGTTTTGTTTTTCTTTAAGTTCTGGATAAAATTCTTCATAAACTTTAACAACCTCTGGTACAAGGTCAGCAAGTTTGTTGCCTTCTAAACCAAGTCTGCTTGCACAGTTGATTGCTCTTCTTAATAATCTTCTTAAAACATAACCTTGACCAACGTTTAATGGTGTTACACCATCACAAATAATAAATACTGAAGCTCTAATATGATCAGCAATAACTCTCATATTTCTTTTTGCTTGGTCGTCGCTGTTATAAGAAACACCACTAAGTTCTTCAATTTTTTTAATTACTGGTACAAAAAGTTCTGTATCATAAACACTTTCAAGTTCGTTTGAAATATATAAAAGTCTATCAAAACCAAAACCTGTATCAACGTTCTTTTGTGGGTTTGGCATAACTTTGCCGTCTTTTGTAGGTTTGATAAATTCCATAAATACGTCGTTACCGATTTCAACATATTTACCACAACTACATGCTGGAGAACATTCTTCGCAACATTTTGGTTTACCTGTATCAATAAACATTTCACTATCTGGACCACAAGGACCTACACCACTTGCTAAAATCCACCAGTTATGTTCTTTACCTAAAAAGAAAATTTTATCTTCAGGAATACCACAATTTTTCCAAGCGTTAAAACTTTCCATATCTCTTGGAGCAGTTTCGTCACCTGCAAAAACAGTAACTGCTAAATCTTCTTTTGGAATATTTAAATATTTTGGGCTTGTTAAGAATTCAAAACTCCAAGCAATTTTTTCTTTTTTAAAGTAGTCACCTAAACTCCAGTTACCAAGCATTTCAAAAAATGTACAATGGTATGGATCGCCAACTTCGTCAATATCGCCTGTTCTAACACATTTTTGAATATCAACAAGTCTTTTACCACAAGGGTGTTTTTCACCTAATAAATAAGGAACTAGTGGGTGCATACCAGCTGTTGTAAATAAAACAGATGGGTCATTTTCAGGAACAAGTGATGCTGATGGAATTAAAGCATGTTCTTTTTCTTGATAAAACTCTATCCACATATTTCTTAGTTCTTTTGCTGTTAATTTTTTCATTTTTTATTTTTCTCCTAAGTCTTTAAATCATAAGTTTGTTATATTAAAAATCAATTTCGTCATTTGTTTCTGACATAATAACATCACCACTATGTACTGGTGGTGGAGGTGGTGGAGGCGCCAAATCTTCTAAACTTTGTCTTGCGCTATTTGCACCAATATCAGTGTAAGTAGTAATTTCAGGAATCCATTTAACTTTAATGTCAGCCAAGTCACCGTTACGGTGTTTTGCAATAATAATTTTACGAATATTTGGACCGTCTTCACTTTCTAAATCACCATATCTATCTGGTGCATCAATAAACATAACAATATCAGCGTCTTGCTCAATAGCACCACTTTCACGTAAGTCACTTAATACTGGTTTGTGGTCTGCTCTCTTTTCAATTTCACGAGATAATTGTGAAAGTAAAATAATAGGAACTTGCAACTCACGAGCCGCAACTTTTAAGTTTCTTGTAATATCAGCAATTTCGTTTTGACGATTTGAATCTTTGCTAAGTTTACCACTATTCATAAGTTGTAAGTAGTCGATCATAATAAGGTCTAAACCATGTTCTCTTTTTAATCTTCTACATTTACTTAAAATATCGGTAGGGGTATTCATTGATGAGTCGTCAATAAAAATTTGTTTTTCAATAAGTTTTTTATTGCCTTCCCATAAAGCCTTCCAATCACTTGAATTTAATTTACCGCTAAGAGCTTTTTCCATACTAACGCCACTTATACTGCAGAGTGCTCTTTGAGTAATTTGCTCTTTAGGCATTTCAAGTGAAAACACTGCACAATATTTGCCCTTAAGGGCGGCATTTGTAACAAAGTTCATAGCCAAACTGGTTTTACCAACAGAAGGACGGGCCGCAAGCAAAATTAAATCGCTTTTTTGAAAACCGCTTGTAATTCTATCTAATTCGTTAAATCCTGTTGGAACACCACGAATCATTCCACCGTTTTTATCAATAATTTCAAATTTATCTAAAACATCTGGTAATACATTTGAAATATGTACTAGGTTTGAAAAATCATTTTGTTGAGCAATATCAAAAATAGATTTTTCTGCAAAACCTAAAACATTTTCGTCACTACCAGAATAAGCCAATTCAATGATTTCTTGACTTGCTCTAATAATTTTTCTTAAAGTAGAATCTCTTTTTACAATGTTAACATAGTGCATAAAGTTTGCAGCACTAGGAACAGCTTCTGCAAGTGTTGTTATATATTCAATACCACCAACAGATTCTAAAGAACCTTTTCTTTCAAGAATATCAGATAAAGAAACATAATCTATTGGTTGATTGTTTGTATACGCTTCATACATGGCTGTAAAAATTGTTTTATGTGCTTCACTATAAAAATCATTTGGCTTTAATATGGCCATTACTTGTAAAACAACTTTAGGTTCAAGTATGTTACAACCTAAAACAGATTGTTCTGCTTCAATATTATGTGGTATTGTTCTTACTATTCTATCTTGTTTTCTTTCCATAATTTATCCTTTTTTTTGTTAACATTTAGTAAATTTTTATAATTTAAAACTAGTCGGCAAAAGGGTCTCTTTCACTTTCCTTAGTTGCATTTGCTTTGCGTTTATCATCAATTTTAGTAAATACTACTAAACCTATAAAACAACCTAACAACAATAAAGCCAAACTAACAAAAAAACTAGTTGTTCCTAAGTAACCTGGTATAAGTTGAGTTAAAACATAATTTACAATTAAAATTATTGGTGCTGTGATAAGTAACACAATTCCGTATCTTTTTGCATACTTAATAAAAAACTCTTTTGTGCTAAACATCTCTTCGTGAGCATCTCTTAATTGTTTTTTCTTTGACATTTTTTTACTTTCCTTTTTTATTAGTCTTTCTTTTCATTTTGGCTTCTTGCCAACTCGTCTAATTTCTTTAAAGCCTTTAGGCCTTTTTTCTTTTTAATATTCAAAATGGTTTTTACAATAATAAATCCTACTATTAAAACTAAAAATCCAATAATAGCTGCTGTTATATACCAAGCAGGATAATTTGCATAAGTTCTCCAAAAAGTAACTGTTGAATGCATATTATTTAAAGTAAATGTGTGGGTGTAACCTTTATCAGTTTCAGAAAAACTTCCATTTGAATGTAAACGCTTGTAAGGAGTTGTAAAACTGAAAACAAGTTTAACTTGTTCTTCAGTCATACCAGTTTCTTCTGATAATGTTTGTGCTAAGGTTTTACCTGCAACAGCATCACGATAAGTTCCTGAACCATCTTTTAAAAATTTTGGTTCTTCACCATTATAATAAAATGGAACACAGGCTTGAATGTATTTATTAATATATAAACTTTCGTCTTCCTTAAACTCGCCTGCCATAGGAATATCTATCATTGATTTGTAACTACTGCTAATTACAACTGCATTTTTTTCTGCATTATACTCAAAAGCACTTGGATAAAAGTACATTACATAAGCATAAATTGAAATAAATGTCTTTTGAAATTTTATTGTGTGTTTTTGTGAGTCAAAATCAAATTCCTTATAATCATCATCTGATAATTTATCTTTACTGATAATGTATTGTTGGTTTTGCTCGCAAATATAATCTGCTTTTTTTTCTACGCTATTAAACATTGATTTGTCGTCGCTGGTATCAAGCGCATCAAAATCGTAAATGTTAGAAAACAATGTTACCAAATTTTCATCATAAGCAGCATTTAATTGTTTAAAATATTCTTGTAAAACCAAACTTACTCGATTTTGGTACAAATAACCTTCAGTTAAATCGATATTGATATTTGAAATTATTGCCCCGTTTGAAGCGAGTCTTGTATCAAACTTAACTTGAGCACAACCAAACATTGTTAAACTTACTAAAAAGGTAAAAAAACATAATAATATTTTTTTTAATTTTTGCATTTAAAAATTATCCCCCTTTTTAATAAATTTTATTTTTTAAAAATAGCAAAAAACAAAAATAATTTTTTGTTTTTTTAATTAAATATAACTAGACGATTATAATTAACTAATATATATTACTATAATTTATAGGTATTTTCAAGCAAAACAAAAATAAAATAATTGATTTAGGCAAAACAACCACACAAAAAAAGATTAGAAAGTTTAAAATTTTTCTAATCTTTTTATTTTTATATTTTTTAACTCTAAAAATTAGTTGTAATTAAATAAATTACCGTAAATAATTTTCTTTAATTTTTCAACATCAACGTCTACACAAACAGTAGCATTTGGAGTTTTGCTATCAAAATCACATTCAATAAAACCATATTCTTTACCAACTTGTTTGTGGTAATCAATTTTAATATGAGCTTCTTCAGTAGTAAAAATTTCTGGATTTGAAAGATATAATGCGCAACAACTATCATGAACAGCCGCACCAAGTTCACCTACGTGGAAATCTTTATATTTTGTAAACATTTTGTAGAATATTTCACCAACAGCATTTGCTCTTTTAATTTTACCTTGTTCTTCTGGGGTAAAGTAAGCAATATGGCCAAGTTCCATTGGAACCATAACAAGAGGAATGTTTGAGTCGAAAACAATTTGAGCTGCTTCTGGATCGTAAGCTACGTTAAATTCACGATAAGGTTCAGTCATACCATTTTCGTCTTTACTACCAGCCATAAATACAATACGAGAAATCATATCTTTTGCGTCTGGATATTTTTTTAATAGATTTGCAATATTTGTCATTGGTCCAATACACATTAAAGTTGTATTTTTTGCTGGGTTTTCGCTTAAGAAATAATGTATTGCGTCTGGGCTTTTTAAAATGAAAGGTTTTCTTTTTGGTTTTGGAAATGTATATCCACCCATACCTTTTGTACCTTGAGCCATTGAAGCGTAAACACTTTGTCTTTTAATTGGTGCTTTTGCACCTTCAGCAACAGGAATATCAACATTAAAAATTTCTACAAGTTTTAAAGCATTTTTCATTGTTTCTTCAATAGTTAAATTGCCTGAAACAGTTGAAATGAGTTTAACTTCAATATTATCGCTATTAACAGCATTCATAATTGCCATTGCGTCGTCAATACCAGGGTCGCAATCAATAATTACATAATAATCTTTCATTTTTATCCTCTTTTATAAAATTATTCTTTCTTCTCTACTTCACCAGCATTTTCTAAAGCTCTTCTTCTTAACATTTCTTCTTTCAACTTCTTTCTTTCTGCTTTAGTTGGTAAAGGTTTTGTATTTTTTATTGCAATTTCATATTTACTATCTTTAGTGTAAAAAATTTCTTTGCAATGTTTTTCAATACGAGTAATAAAATCTTGGAAAAGTGGTTCTGTATCTTCTGCAGATAAAAGTTTAAACTGAATAATTTCGGTATAAGCTTTACGTTTTGTAAGTTTGTTTAAAATATTTAATTTTTCGTGCCTAATTTCAATTTTTAAACCACCATAACCAAAAAGTTTTCTGTTTTCTTGATCAATCTTTATAATCAAGTTTACTTTTGTTTGTTCAAAAAGTTTATCAGGGTCAAACTTTAAGGCATTTGAGAACATTGAGTTTAAAGCATTATTTAAAAAGAAGAAATGTCTAGCAAGTGGGTCTTTTGAACTTATTTCTTTTTCCCTTTCGTGACTTCTTAAATTGTCAGTATAAAAATATTGTGGGTCAAAATGTCTTCTTTTAATTTTAAGTTCTGCTTTTGGACCACAAACCCTTCTTCTTAACAACAACTCATTTTCTTCCAAAAGTCTTGCGTCATTGTCGTAATAATAGTCAACAATTTTTTTTCTTTCTGGATCATCTAAAGTATAAGTTGTCATTGTTTTTACTGTTTTTAAAAATCTGTTGTATGTCTTTTCATCAAAAACAGTATATCTTCTTTCTAATTTAAAAATATTTAACATAAAATTTCCTCATTTTTTATTGTAGTTAAAAAAAATCTAAATGGCAAACAAAAACCCCCATTTAGTTTAAGTAAAAATATTATTTTAATAATAAATTATTAAATTTTGCCTTTAAAAAAGGTAAAACCAAATTTTAATATGAATATATTTTTTTATTTAGTAAATCATTTTTTTATTAAAAGGAGAACAATAAAAAATGAATTTTGACGAATCACAAACAAAAACAAATTTAGCAAGAGCCTTTGCTGGCGAATGTCAAGCTGGGGCAAGATATCAGTTTATAGCACAAAAAGCTGTGCAAGAAGGCAAAAAAAATATACAAATGCTTTTTAAAACTTTAGCTAAAAATGAAATGGCTCACGCAAAAACCTTTTGGGATTTAATTGCAAAAAACACTACTGAACCCCAAGAAAATATTGAAATAAAAGCAGGGTATCCCTTTCAAGATAGCGAACTACCAGAAATGATAAAGTTTGCTTCAAACAATGAAAAATCTGAAAACACAACTATATACCCTAGTTTTTCAAAAATAGCAGAAGACGAAGGCTTTAAAGAAATTGCTGAAAAATTTAAACTTGTAGCACTTGTAGAAAACGACCATTTTATGATTTTAGATGAACTTTATAACAAATTAAAAAGTAAAGATTTGTATAAAAATCCTACTGATTATAATTGGAAATGTGGACATTGTGGACACACTCATTTAGGCAAACAATCTTTTGAAATTTGCCCTTTATGTAATATGGATAACGGCCATGTAGAATTAACTTATTTAGGCAGAAAAAAATGTTAAAAAATTGTTATTAGTTTTTGCAAAAATAAAACCTATTAGACTATTTTCTAATAGGTTTTTTATTTTTTATTTTATAATTTCGTTTGTAACAAAACTAACAATTACGCCAGCACACATTAACGGATAATAAACTACACTTCCTAAACTTTCAGTTTGTTCTGCAGGTTCTTTTGTATAAACAACATTTAACTTTTCTACGCCATTATCTTTTAACATTTTTCTTAGTTTTTTTGCTAGTTTATCATAAGAAGTTTTTGAAATATCTGCTACTTCAAATTGGGGCATTTTATACCTATTGCCTGTGCCCATTGAAGAAACTAATTTTATATTGTTTTCTTGGCAATATTTTGCAACACCCACTTTAGCATTTATATCGTCAATAGCATCTATTACATAATCATATTTTTCGTTTAATAATTCACTTATATTTTCAGCCGAAATTTTTTGATTTTTTTCTACAACTTCACAATTAGGATTAATACTTTTTATACGACTAACAAACTCACTTGTTTTATAACAATTTATGTTGTTGTTTGTTGCGATAATTTGCCTATTTAAGTTGCTTACATCTACTTTGTCAAAATCAACTATTGTAAGTTTTTTTACACCTAATCTAGTTAACATTTCAACAACATAACCACCCACACCACCAAGACCTAAAACAACTATGTGACTAGATATAATTTTATTAAGTTTTTCTTCGCCTATAACCCTATTTGTTCGTGAAAACATTTTTTATTTTTTCCTTTTGTAAAGTTTTTAAATTTTAAAAATAAATTTTGTTAGTTTTAATTTTTTGTCGTTTGCTGGTGGATATTTAATATCAAGTTCACTTGTAGCAGATTTTTGTAAAACACTTTTTTCATGAGTAAAAGTATAAAAAGTCCTTTTACCATGATAAGAACCCATACCACTGTTTCCTAATCCACCAAAAGGTAGGTGCTTTTCGCAAACATGCATAATAACATCATTTATACAGCCACCACCAAAACGGCAGTGATTTTTTATTAATTCAAATTTCTTTTTATCTTGACCAAAATAATACATAGCTAAAGTTTTTTCACTATCTTCTAATAAATCAAGTTCAGCATTTAAATCTTCAAATTCAATAACAGGCATAATAGGACCAAAAACTTCTTCTTGCATAATTTTATCTTCTTTAGTTACACCGTCTAGAATTGTTGGTTCTAATCTCTCGCCGTCAACTTTGCCACCAAAAACTACTTTCTTTTCATCAATTAAACCTTGTAATCTTTCAAGGTTTTTACTGTTAACAATTTTTACAAAATCTTCGTTTAATTTTCCATCTGTATAATAAAATTTTTCAATAAAGTTTTTAGCAACTTCTAACCATTGTTCTTTAATAGAACTATGAATTAACACATAGTCAGGGGCAACACAAGTTTGACCAGCATTTAAATATTTACCCCAAACAACCCTTTTTGCGCTTGTAACAATATCAGCATCTTTATCAATAATACATGGACTTTTACCACCAAGTTCTAAAACCATAGGTGTTAAAAATTTTGATTGTTTTTCAACCAAAGTTCTGCCCATATCTGGTGAACCTGTGTAGAAAATAAAGTCAAATCTTTGATCTAACAAAACATTAATTTCTTCTTCTTTTCTTACAACGTAAACATAACTATCATCAAAAATATCAAATATTTTTTTAATAACCTTTGTTACATTTGGTGTGTTTCTTGAAGGTTTAACAACAACCGTATTACCACCAGCCATAGCACCAATTACAGGAACTAAAGTTAATTGAAATGGATAATTCCAAGGAGCAGCAACTAAAACTGTACCATAAGGTTGATAAACCTTATATCCTTTTGATGGAAAGTTTATAATTGAAGTTCTAACTCTTTTTGGTTTAGCAAGATGTTTTAAATGTTTAATCATATAATTTAGTTCTTCCATAACCAAACCGAGTTCAGTTGAAACAACATCATATTCGTGTTTGTTTAAATCTTTTACAAAAGCTTCACAAATTTGTTCATAATAAATTTTAATTTGAGCTTTTAACCTTTTTAATTGTGTTAATCTAAAATTAACATCAAGAGTTGAGTTTGTTTTAAAAAATTCTCTTTGTTTCTTTAAAATATCAAGCATATAAATTTCTCCTAAAATAAGACTAAAAATAGTTTATCACAAGTTTTTTTTTAGTAAAACCCTTTTATTTGTTTTTATTTATAAATTTACAACAAAAATTTTTATTTTGTTTATATTTTCGACTTTTTATTTTTGTGTTTTTTTATTTTTTACTACTTATATCATATAAAAAACACTTAAAAATATTTAATTTTTTTGCTGTATTTAAATGGTTTTTATCCACATTTTATGTGCAATTTGTGGATATTTATTTTTTAATTAAACTAAAAAAACTAGGCTGTTTTTAACCTAGTTTTTTTGTTTTATAAATTATAATTTTTCTAATTCATAACCATCTTTACTATCTTTAATAGCATAGCCTAATTCTTTAATTTTATCTCTAAGTCTGTCGCTTTCTGCCCAATTTTTTGATTGTCTTGCAAGCAATCTTTGTTCAGCTAAATCTTTAATATTTTGTGGAACAGCTTCAGTTGTAGAAGGTGCTTCTTCTTCAACTTCATCAAGTTTTAAACCTAATGCTTTATCAAAAAGTAAAACTGTTTCATAAACTTGTTTTGATTTAGGTTCATTTTTAAGCATAGTCCATAAAATGCCTATAGCAAGTGGAAAGTTAAGGTCGTCGTTAATAGCATCTAAGAATTTTTGTTTGTATTCGTTTAATTTTTCTTCTTCAACTTTTTCAGCACCGTTTTTGTGTTCAAGTAAATTTGCTTTAAGTTTTTTATAACCCATAGCACTTGCTTTTAAACCTTCAAAAGTAAAGTTAATTTTTTTGCTGTAATGTGTGTTTAAGCAAAAATATTTAAAGTCTAGTGGATTAAATCCCCTTTCTTTTAAATTAGCAATTGTATAAACATTGCCTAAACTTTTACTCATTTTTCCACCGTCTACAAGCAAGAACTCGTTGTGCATCCAAGTATTAACAACTCTGTGACCAGCCAAAGCATCGTTTTGAGCAATTTCATCTTCGTGGTGAACAGTTTTGTGATCAATACCACCAGTGTGAATATCAAATCTATCGCCAAGAATATCACGGCTCATAGCAGAACATTCAATATGCCAGCCTGGGCAACCTACACCCCAAGGACTATCCCACTTCATAATATGATTATCTGGAACAAACTTCCATAAAGCAAAGTCAAATGGGTGATGTTTGTTTGCGTTTTCTTCAATTCTTGCATTTCCTGGTTTATCTAAATCTTTTTGACTAAGTTGGCCGTAACCTGCAAAACTTTTTACATCAAAATAAATACCGTCTTCAATTCTGTATGTATAACCTTTTTCTTCTAACCCTTTAACAAAATTAATCATTTGTTCAATGTATTGTGTTGCAGGTGTAATGTGTTCAGGCAAATCAATATTAAGTTGTTTTAAATCATCAAAATAAATGTCTGAATAAAATTTTGCAATTTCGTATGGACTTTTATTTTCTCTTTTAGCAGCTTTTTCCATTTTATCTTCGCCACTATCTTCGTCACTTGTTAAGTGACCTACGTCTGTTATGTTCATAACGCCGTTGATTTTATAACCATTATATTTAATTGTTCTTCTTAAACTATCCATAAAAATGTAAGCGCGCATATTGCCAATGTGTTGATAGTAATAAACTGTTGGTCCGCAAGTATACATTTTTACTAGACCTTCTTCAACGGGTTTAAAAACTTCTTTTTTATTTGTAAGTGAATTATGTAATTTAAGCATTTTAACTATTTACTCCTGTTTTTTGAAAATGTTTCATTTATTGATTTAATATTTTTATCAATAGTTTTTAACTTATTTTCTTCAAAAGTTTGGCAAATATGTTTATCTAACAAGTTAAGAAAATTACAAACATATTTTTCGCCTTTTTTGGTTAAACAGTAATATATTATTCTATGGTCAAACTCATCTGGTTTGCTAACAATATATTGCTTAATTAATAATTGTTTGCAAAATAAAGCAATGTTTGATTTTGCAATTTTAAGTTCTTCAACTAAAGTAGAAGGTGAAACTTTGCCGTATTCTTGAATTAAAAACAAAATTTTAAACTTAATAGAAAGAATATTTTTGTTTAAATCTTTGCTATCAGTACTTTCGCAAAAATTTTGTAAATCAATAGCAAGTCTCAATAAACTTTTAGCACTTAATAAATCGTCTGCCATAGCAACCTTTCCTTTTAAATAAATTCTTTTACTTTTATATTGAACACAAAAAAAATAAAAATTGCTTGTAAAAAAAACAATTTTTACTTATAAAAAATTATTTTTCGTAGCAACAATTAAAAAGTACTAAAATTATAACAAATTAAAAAATTTTGGTCAATAACAAACCCACTTAAAAACACTAAAAAATATATTTCTTACACTTTGAACAAATTTAAAAATTTTTTATGTTTTTACAAGTTGCCAAAACAAAAAAATTAATATATTATACTAAAAGCAAAAAACATATGGTGGCATATCGAAGTGGTTATAACGAGGCGCACCCGAAATGCGTTAGCCGCAAAAACGGCTCGGGAGTTCGAATCTCTCTGCCACCGCCACTAGCTTGTCCATCCGTACTAATTAGATTAGTATGGGTGGATTTTTTATTGTTAAAAAATTTGCAAAATAGATAGATATTTATGAAATATATGCTATAATCAATTTGTGTAAAGAAAATAAGTTTATGTAAATTAATAGAATAAAAATGTAATAGGGGGATTTTATGAAATTAAAACATATTTTATTAACTTTTATGCTTGTTTTATTTAGTGGATTATTTTTAACTGCTTGTGGACAAGAACCTGTTAATCCGTCACAACCAGGCGACTCTAATATAGAGATAAATGGAGTTTCTTTTGTAGATAAAACTGTTGTTTACAATGGTAACGAATTTATTTTAGAAGTAACTGGAATTTTACCAGATGGAGTTCAAGCTGAATATACAAACAATACAGCAATCAATGCAGGTACTTACAATTCAACAGTTGTATTAAGTGGTGAAGGATATAAAACAAAAACATTGTCAGCTAAACTTATAATACAAAAAGCCACTTATGATATGTCAAATGTTGAATGGGTAAGTGATGATTTTACTTATGATGCAACAGAAAAACAAGTTTATGTTGAAGGGTTGCCTAATGGAGTAACGGTTAAAAATTATATAAACAACAAAAAAACTGCAGCAAATACTTATGTGGCATCTGTTGAGTTTAATTATGATTCTCAAAACTACAACAAACCTACTATTCAAAACTGTAGTTGGGAAATAAAGAAAGCAACTTTTACAGATATTTTTTTTAAAAGTCAATCTTTTGATTATGACTCTACAGAGAAAACAATAGAAGTAACTGGATTTTTACCAGAAGGAACAACTATTGAATATACCTGTGCAGAGAATGAAAATGTTGAAAATTCAGCAATAGAAACAGGAACTTATTCAATAACAGCAACAATTGAAAATCCAAATTTTAATACTTTAATATTAGAGGCTGTTTTAACAATTAAAGGAGTTGAAGATGAAAGACATATTTTTTCTACTCCAGATGGAACTTTATACTTTGCTAATTCTTTAGATAACGACTATTTATATAGTTATGATGGTACAACAATAAGTAAAGTTTCTAGTGATGTCCCTTATTATTTTGTTACAAATCAAAACTCTGTTTATTTTGTAAGCAAATCGCTCTTTGGAAATGCAATAAAAACAATTGAAACAAGCACTTCTTCTGTTTATTCAGCAAAAGCAGAGTACTTAATTTCAGATGGAAATTATTTTTATTATGTAGTAAACAACTTAACACAAAATAATAGTGGTATTTATAAACTTGATAATTCAGGCACTAACCCTGTTGTTACAAAAATATTTAATGGAAAGGCAAAATACCTTACATATAATGATGGAAATATTTATTTTGCTGATGGAACAAACGGGTATAAATTAACAAAATTAAATCTTTCATCAAAAGAAACCTCACTTTTAAGAGATGAAAAAATATCAGCATTGATATATAACAATGGTTATTTGTTTTATACAGTAGATAATTTGCTTGGAAATTATATTGAAAATTATAATTTATCAACTAATATTTATAAAAAATTAACTATGGATGCTGGTGTAAATTTAACTGTTATTAACAATCAATTATATTATATTAATGTTGATTTATTTACTTCATATGTTTTTGGTGATGGCATAAATTATGTAAACGCTTATCCAACAATAGACAATAACATGTCTGGCACATCATTGTTTGAAGATGGTAAAAAATATTCTTCATTAACAAAAATTGGCGATAACAAAATTGCTTTTTATGATGTTGATAATCAAATGCTTTGCACTTATAATGTATCCACAACAACAGTAAATAATGTTTTAGAAGATTTTGAAAAACCTGAAGAAACTGTACTTTCTACTGGTTCAAAAACTCAAGTTTATGATAATAAAATATATTATTTAGATGTTCATAAAAACAAAACATTAAATTGTTATGATCCTGCAACAGAAAAAACAAGAAAATTAACATCAAATAAAGTTAGCGATTTTGCAATAGTTGGAGATTATTTATATTATAATTCTGTAAACTATTTAGTTAATAACGATTTGTTTAAAGTAAACTTAAAAACTGGCGAAATAGAAATTGTTTCAACAAACGATTGTGTTGATATTATTTTTGGAGAAAATACAATTTTTTATGTAGAACAAAATGCTTCAGGTGTAAGAACAGCAATTCATCAAATAAATGAAAATGGTGAAGATGTTGTTATGTATACAAAGGGTGCAAAAAATTTAAGATATTATAATAATTATATTTACTTTGTAGATGGCGATATTTTATACAGAATGTCAACATCTAATTGGGTAGAAGATACAGTAGAAACAATTAAAAATAAAGATGTAGATGTTTTTGAAATTGACAACGGAGTAATTTATTATAGAGAAGTTTTATTATTAAACAAAAATTTATGTAAAATAAATGTTGATGGAACAGGTTATGAAATAATTTTAACAAACCATGATCCTGTTGATATAGTAATAGAAAACAATATTATTTATTTTTATTCTGATACAGTTTCTGTTTCCACAGCAGGAATATTTAAAATAAATAAAGATGGAACTGGTTTAACAAAAATAATGGATAAAAAAGTTGAAGATACAACATATTATCCTTCAGAATTAAGCATATTAAATAACAATATTTACTTTATAAATTATGCTTTATCTGGTGCAGTGGGAGATTCTTATTTATATAAGATTTCTTTAACTGACGGAGATGTTTTAAAAATAAGTTAAATTTACATTCTGTTTTCAAAAATTTGTATTTAATAACATATTAATATAATATGGAATAGAAGTTTTCAAACGCTATCACCATCTTCCCGCCACAATCTTGTCCATCCGTACCAATATGGTATGGATGGATTTTTTATTATATAATAATGATATATAAATGAGGTTCGGTTCGAATCTCTCTGCCACCGCCAATTAATAAAAAACGCGAACTTAATTATTAGGTTCGTATTTTTATTTTAATAGATTTTTCTCAAGAAGATATGAATTATACTCTCGAAACATTTAATATTGAACTTCCAAAAGTTTTACAACAAACATAACCCAAACCAAGTTCTACAATTATAGAAAATGCACAAAAATAACCAATCAAACTTGACTTAAAATACTTGTATTGTTAAAATATATTATAATAAAACTTTGTTTTCAAGGAGAAAAACTATGGGTGATTTTTGGGAAGGATTTGAAGATTATGTAAAAGAAACAAAAAAACAAACCGAATTAAAAGAAAGACATCAATATATTAGAAATTTTTTAAGTACTAAAACAAATCAAGCAAGAGATGTGATTTTACCTGAATATGGCGTTGGAGATAAAGCTGCATCTATGTTAAAAAGCACTTTAACTAGAACTTTATATAGTCCTATTGGTCAACTTTTCTCAACCGAAGCTAGATTAGATGATTTTTGTAGTTTTGCTTCTTCAAACGGAGACAATTTAGTTTCTGACCTTTTATTTTTAACAGAATCTTTAAAAAATGGTGAAGATCCTGAAATGATAAAAGGAATGATTGAAGATCACAGAGGTTTTGTTTCTTCTGCTATGTTAATTTATTCTAAAGATGGTCCAGAATTATATGCAAAATATAATCCTGAATATGAACAAAATCCAACAATGGCAAAGTTGTATAACGAAGTAGTTGAGTTTAACAACACTCACTCTGCAATTGAATTAAAACCTATGGATCCTGCAATTCCAAGTACAACTCAAGACCAAAATTAAAAAACAAAAAAAAGAATTGATAAAAATTTATCAATTCTTTTTTTTAGTTCAAAACCCATAAAGCTAAATTTAATGTTGTTGCTATTGAAATCCATATTGGATATATAGATAAAATATATGCATACAATGTTCTTTGTTTTAAAATATTTATAATTAAAGTAAAACCAAAAATAAGATTTAAAATTATAAATATGTTGCCTAAAAACAATTGTTTAAATGTAAAAAATACTAAACACCATAAAACATTTAAAACAGCATTTATAACCATTAAAATTGTTGTGTTTGTTGGAATATCATCATCGTTTTTTATCCACAAAAAATTAATAACAGCAAATGTTGAATAAATAACTGTCCAAACAATTGGTATTAAAATATTTGCTAACCACTGACTTGGTTTAACTAAATTATTAAACCAAGTCATACCAATATTTACAAAAACACTTCCTAGTACAGCAACCAACAAAATTACAACACTTGAAATAACAACTTTAACTATTTGATTTTTATTTAGGTTCATATTTTATTTATATTTGTTTTTACTTTTTTTATTCTACTTTTTATATTTTTTTTGATATAATGTTTGTGGAGAAAATATGAAAACAAATTTTTTAAGAAAAGAACTTAAAAACTATATCGACAAAGAAATTAAACCTTTATACAAAGCGTTTGATAAAGCACACAATTTATCTCACTATAAATTTGTGACAAATAATTGTGTAGAATATTCAAACGAACTTATAAAAAGAAACATAGAAGTAAACCTTGAAATTGCTTTTGTTGTAGGTGCTTATCACGACGTTGGTCTTATTTGTGGCAGAGAAAATCACGCAAAAAGTTCAGCCGAATTTGTAAGAAATGATAAAAAATTAAAAACATTTTTTGATGAACAAAAAATTGAAATCATAGCCCAAGCAGTAGAAGACCACTCTTCTCACCTAACCTACGAACCACGAAGTATATATGGTAAGATAGTTGCCGATGCAGATAGAAACAATAGTTTATATTTAGTCTTTTCTAGACCTGTAAAATATGGATTGAAAAACGAAAAACATTTATCTCGTGAAGAACATATTATAAGAGTTTATGACTTTGTTACAAAAAAATTTGGAAGAAATGGTTATGTAAATTATTGGCTTAACTTACCACAAACAACTCAAGCACAAGAAGAAGTTTGGACTTTGTTAGATAATAAAGAAAAGTGTTTTGGTTACATTGCTGGTATTTATGACGAAGTTGTAAATGGTAAAAAATAATTTTTTTAATTAAACAAAAAAAGCAGAAAAATTTTTCTGCTTTTTTTATTAACATTGTTCTGGTCCAGGACTAAACGGTGTTGATGCTGGTTGTTGAGTTTGCAAGTAACCTGCATTTTTTAACATTGCTTGTAATGATGGTGGGTTTTTATTTGCACCATATTCCGAAATTGTAAAGTTATGGTCTTTGCTAACTTCTTGACCAGTTAAACAAAAGTATTGAGACTGATTAGTTCCCTAATCCCAAGTAACATCACAATAATAAGGATCTTCTTGAACATAAACTG
>JAFWWV010000118.1 GCA_017523305.1 Clostridia bacterium | reverse complement strand
CCACTAATAAAATTAGGTTTGCTGTAAATTTTTATACCTTTTATGCTTTTAAGTTTATTAAATAAATATTCTGTTAATAAGTAAACCTTTTTACTATGTTTATAAAAATTTTTTCTAATAAATAAAACACCAGTGTTCAATGCTAGTATGTCAGGGGTTGATAAAGTTCCACTTTCTAATCTTTCAGGCAGAGCAGTGGGTTGTAACATATTTATTGATTCGCTACCAGTTCCACCAAAAATAATTGGTTTGGGTATTACTTTACTATTTATACATAAACCACCAATGCTTTGTGGTGCTAAAAAACCTTTATGGCCAGCAAAAGTTAAAAAACTTATATTATGTGTTTTAATATCAATATCAATATGTCCACAACCTTGAGCGTTATCTACTAAAAATAAAATATTTTTTTTGTTACAAAGTTTTGCAATATTAAAAATATCATTTTGATTTCCAGTAACGTTTGAAATTGAATTAACACAAACCAGGTAAGTGTTTGAAGATATTTTTTCTTCTATATCGCTAACGGTTATAAATTTATTGTTTTTAGGTGTAACAATAGTTAAAGTAATTAATTCTTTATTGGCTAATTCGTTTAATGGCCTTAAAATAGAGTTGTGTTCAAAACAACTACAAACTACGTTTTTGCCTTTTTGAAGTGTTCCTTGAATAACAATATTTAAAGCTTCTGTGCAATTCTTTGTAAAAATAATATTCTCAGGTTCTATTCCACCAAAATATTTTGCTAAAGCTTCTCTTGTTTCCCATATTTTAACCGAGTTATATATACTTAATTTGTGACCACTTCTACCAGCATTTGCACTGTTTTTTAAACTTTTAAATAATGTTTTTAAAACTTTCTTGGGTTTATAGTGGCTGGTCGCGGCATTGTCAAAATAAATAATTTTCTTGTTCATTTTTTACCTTTTTTTATAAAACAAAAACCCTTTTAATTTAATATATTGTAATGAAGGTATTTTTTGTTAAAAGGAAATATTTTTTTATGACATATTTTATAGTTGTTTTTAGGTCGAGAAGTGAAACAATGAAGTTTGCAAATATATTAAATTCTTATGGATTCAAAAGTGCTTTTGTAAGTACTCCCAGAAAAATTTCTGTTTCGTGTGGGATATCAGTAAAAATTGAACCTAAAGGGGTGCAAGTGGCAAAAGAAATTTTAAAAAGAAGACAATTTTATACTTTTGGTGGAATTTATTATTTGAAAGGAGAAGAGTATATAAAAATTTAATATTAATTATAAAAGTACTTGTTTTTTTTATTTTTGTGCTATAATAAATTTATTATTTAAATAATTTCTTTTATAAAGGAAAAAATAATGCATAAAATAACAAATGAAATTTATGATATTTTATATAAAAAATTTGGCGAAGCTAAATGTGAGTTAGATTTTAAAAACAACTATGAACTTATAGTTGCTGTTATTTTATCTGCTAGATGTACAGATAAAAGGGTAAATATAATTACAAAAGATTTATTTAAAAAATACCCTGATGTTAATTCTTTAGCAAATGCAAAAACTGAAGAACTTGAAAAAATGATTTATTCTTGTGGTTTTTATAAAAATAAAGCAAAAAATTTAATTAATATGGCAAATGATGTTGTAAATAAATATAACGGAGAAGTTCCTAGTGAATTTGAAGATTTAACAACACTAGCAGGAGTAGGAAGAAAAACAGCAAATGTTGTAATGGCTGTTGGTTTTTCAAAACAGGCAATAGCAGTAGATACTCATGTATTTAGAGTTTCAAATAGGTTGGAAATTGCAAAATCTAAAAATCCTTTAGAATGTGAAAAAACATTACAAAAAAATGTTGAAAAGGAAAAATGGGGACAGTTTCATCACTTTCTAGTTTTGTTTGGTAGATATGTTTGTAAATCACAAAATCCAATGTGCGATGGCTGTGAATTATCAAGTTTTTGCAAATACAAAAAAGAAAAAAATTAAACTATAAAATTTGTTTAATTTTTTTTGTTTTTATATTATAATAATTCTATTAAAAACTGATTATAAAAAATTTTTAAAAAAGGAAAATGAAAAGATGTTTGTCGATACAGCAAGAATTTATATTAAAGCCGGTAATGGTGGTAAAGGTGCAATTTCTTTTAGAAGAGAAAAAGGTATTGCTAATGGTGGTCCAAATGGTGGCAATGGTGGTAAAGGTGGAGATGTTATCTTTAGAGTTAGTAAAGATATGAATAATTTGGTATCTTTTAAGTATAGCACCCATTTTAAGGCCGAAAATGGCGAGCAGGGCCAAAAGAACAATAAAAATGGTAAAAGTGGTCAAGACTTAATTATATCTGTTCCACAAGGCACTATTGTTAGGGATTTTGAAACTAAAAAAATTATTGCTGACCTTTTTTATTTAGATAAAGATTATGTTTTACTTAAAGGTGGCGAAGGTGGAAAGGGCAACGCTTTCTTTAAATCTCCAACAAGACAAGCTCCACATTTTTCACAAACTGGTGAAGTTACCAAAGAACACTCTGTTATTTTAGAATTAAAAACCTTAGCTGATGTTGGTTTAATTGGTTTCCCTAACGTAGGTAAAAGCACATTGCTTTCAGTTGTATCAAATGCAAAACCTAAAATAGCAAACTATCATTTTACAACATTGACTCCAAACTTAGGAGTTGTTAAATATTATGAACACAGTTTTGTTGTTGCAGATATTCCAGGTCTTATTGAAGGTGCTAGTGAAGGGCAAGGTTTAGGTCATGAATTTTTAAAGCATATTGAAAGAACAAGAATGCTTGTTCATGTTATTGATATTTCTTCAACTGATGGCCGTGACCCATACAACGATTATTTAGTAATTAATGAAGAGTTGAAAAAATTTAATAAAACACTAGCTGGTTTACCACAAATTATAGTTTTAAATAAAATTGATAGAATTAGAGATTACTTTGTTGTTGACGAATTTAAACATAGAATAAATAAAAAACATAAAGTTGTTTGTGTTTCTGCTATTTGCCGTGACAATATTCAAGAATTAATTAAAACTATTTGGCAAGAATTAGAAAAATTACCAGCACAAGTTCCAATTGATGTTGAAGAATTTGGTTTTGATAAAAAAGATAAAACAGGTATTGAAATTAAAAAAGTTTCAAATGACACCTATGAAATTAGTGGTGGTTTTATTGAAAACATCTCAAGAGGTATTGTTGTTAACGATTATGAATCTTTATCATATTTCTGGAAAAGACTTAAAAACGACGGCGTAATTGATATGTTAAGAGAAAAAGGTGTTAAAGACGGCGATACTATTAGAATTGGAAAAGTAGATTTTGAATTCGTAGAATAATTAAAAAAAGGAAAATTAAAAATGTTATCATCAAAAGATAGAGCAACTTTAAAAAGTATAATAGCAACACAACAACCAGTTTTTCAAGTAGGAAAAGATGGCTTAAATCAAACAAATCTAGAAGGTATTAATCAAGCTTTAACTGCTAGAGAACTCATTAAAGTTAACATTTTACAAAATTGTGATTTAACTGCTAAGGAAGTAGCAGCTAGTTTAGAAGAACAATTAAATTGTGAAACTGTTGCTGTTATTGGAAGAAAAGTTATTTTGTATAAATTAAATCCAAAAAATAAAAAGCATGTATTGTAAAAAGAAAAGCACTTTTTAAAAGTGCTTTTTTGTTTTTCTATTTAGAAAAAATCATTTTTAATGTTTTCTTGTTTTTTAACAAAACAAAATAGAGTAAATAAAAACAAAACAGAACTCATAAATACATAGTAAAAATTATATCTAACAATAAAACTACAAAAAAAGGTGAGTATTCCACTTAAAAAATAACCTTTTGCTTTAGATTTGTTAAAACTTATGTCAACGAGCTGTTTAAATTTAAGTTTTTTAGTCTCTTTATATTCAAATTTAATTTTTGGATATAAATTTGCTTTTTTAAGTATTTCTAAATAAATTAATTTTTTATCTAAAACTTTTATTTCTATATCCTTAAAACTATTTAATAATATTTTTGTTTTTGAGTCACATTCATAGCATAAAACAAACAATTTTTGTATTTTTAACTGCTTTGCATATGATAAAACTTTTAAAAAATCTTCAAATAAAAGGTTTTTGTTTCTAAAAATAGGAGATAAGGCT
>JAFWWV010000117.1 GCA_017523305.1 Clostridia bacterium | reverse complement strand
GTTGTTGCTAAAAGGTATGAATTAAAAGTAGTTAAACCAAGAAGTGTAAAAAGTTTTATTGCAAAATATAAAGACCAATTTTTTGATACATTAGATGCTGCATATGGTTCTTTATATGGTGTTGTTCCTTTTTCAGATAAAGTTAAAAAAGCTGTTATCGAGCAATTTACTTTAATATTAAAAAAAGAATTTATTTTAGGTGTTGTTGATAAAACAGGAACATTAATTGCTTTTGGTTTAGTTTTTCCTTCACTGTCAGAATCAGTTAATAAAAGCAAAGGAAAACTTTTACCTTTTGGTATTTTTAGAATGTTAAAACAAATAAATAAACCTAAAAATGTAGACTTAGGTTTAATTGCTATTAGACCAGAATTTCAAAACAAAGGTGTTAACACAATGATTATGTCCACCTTGTCAAAAGTTATGATAGCAAAAGGGATTCAATTTGCTGAAACAAATTTAATGTTAGAATATAATAACCGTATTCAATCTCAATGGGATATATTTGAACATATTCAACATAAGAGAAGAAGAAGTTATGTAAAGAAAATTTAATTAAAAAAAACAGTGGTTAATTAAACCACTGTTTTTTTATTTATTGTTTATTTTTTCTTTTTTGAACTAGCATCTTTTGAAGTTTCTTCATTAGTTTCTTCGTTTGAAATTTCTTGTGATTTCATTTTTAAAAACTCTTGTTCAACTTCTTTTTTTCTTTTCTTAATTTCTCTAATTTCAGAAATTTTAATGTTTGTTTCATCACTTGCAAATTTTACTGCAGAAGATAAATAATCAATTTCTTTATTTAATTTATTTATTTTCTTTGTATGAACAACATATAATTTTTCTTTTTCGCCAGGATTTTCTTCTTTGTTAATTTTTTCTTCATAATCCTTTTGTAAAGAATCTTTTTCAGCTTTTAGTTCTTCAAGTTTTTTGTTAAGTTCTTCTAATTTTTGTTCTCTGTTAGCTTTTAATTGTCTTTTTACTTCATTTTCGTCAACGCTGTTTGGAGCTTTGTCATAACTAGATTTTTCAATTTTAGCAACAATTTTCTTTTTAGGAATTCTTCTAATTAAGTAACCAGCAATTGCAAGTGCTAAAGCAACAACTAAAATGATAGAAGATGATAATGCCCAGATATTTAAATCGCTTGGAGAAGTTGATTCTGTGTTAGTATCTTTGTCTTTATCGGTATCTTCTTTAACAACAGGAATAACTTTTGAAATTAATGTTGTTTTATTTGCTTTTTTGTTTGAGTATTCGCTTTCTTTAATATCAATAACTTTTAAGTCATCGAAGTAAACTGTACCTTTTGTTAAGTTTTCTTGATTACCTAAACCAAATAAAACTTTTGCTTTTTGGTCTTCTTCTTCAGCTAAAACATACATTGTATATTTTACCCAACCATTGTTATCTTCAGTAGAAGTAGAGAAGTTAGTAAATTTAATTTTGTTCTTTTCGTTTGTAACAACTTCATTTTCTTCATCTAAAGTAACAAGTTCAATATAAGCACCAAAGTCATCATCGTGAACACAATTTGTAAAATCTGTTTTTACCCAAACAGAAATTTCATAATAGTTACCTTTCATTAAATTGTAAGTATAATTTGAAATTAAATGTTGGTAACTAGCAACAGTATTTGTTACAACTAAAATGTTTGTATCGTTTGCATCGTTTCTTGTTTTTAAATTATTATTTAAAGCTGTATCTGTAATACCATTATAAACAGCACTTGATTTTGATTCTTCATAAGCATAAATAGAGTAGTTTGATGATTTATAAATGTTTTCTCTAACTGCTTCTTGTGTGTGTGAATAGAAACTATCTTCACTTAAATCAACAAAAGTACTATTTTCTGTTGCAAGAACATCAGCAATTGCAAGACCTGTTTTTGTTGAATATTTAGCAAAATCAAAGAAAGAGTAGTTGTTGTTTCCGTTTCCTTCAGTACCAAGAACAACTTTTACATCTTGAGCAGTAATACCATTTTTAATAAATAGAGTATAGGTTGTCCAATCAGCAGCTGAAATATTTTCAATTGTAGCAATTAATAAATTAGTATCTTTAGTTACAACTTGAATAAATGCTTTAGAATCATTTAATGTTTTTACTGCAACTTGAATTTTTGTAAAAGTATGTTCAGTTGTTGCAGAAGTATTTGATGTTAATGAAAAACTATCACTTGAGTATGAAACATTGTTTGTAGTAGTGTTTCTAATCATAAGAACGTTTTCATAAGTTGTATCAGCTGTAATAAGAACATTTCCTAAACCTTCGTAAGAAGTATTAGGTCCTGGGTTTTGAGAAGGAGCTAAACCATATTTTGAAGCGTCAGCATTGAAATATTCTGTTCTAACTCTAACAATACCGCTTTGATTGTTTTCTTTTTCTGAGTAAGTCCAGTTAAGTGGAGCAGCAGGGTAAACAATTTCAGATGTAGTATTTGTGTTAAAGTCGAAAGAACCATTTAAAAGAGTTTCTGTATTTTTAATATTTTTTGATAAATCTAATTCGTTAGAAGATGATTTTTTGTTAAATTCTGATTGATTAATTTGTTGTAATTTAATTTCATCAACAATAGCCCAACCAGTAACTTTTTTATCTTCTGTTCCTAAACTAAATTTAACAGAAACGTTTTTGTTTTTCCAAGCATTTCCTCTAATATAGAAGTCAACTTTTTTAAAGTTATTATATTGTGCAGCACCATCAGTAGAAGAAACAACTGTTTGAGAAACTGTAATTGCTGTTTCACCATCTTCAACAATTTCAGAAAGAGTAACATTTAAACCATCGCCAGAAAGGTTACCAGTTTTAACAAGCATTGATAAGTGGTAAAAACCAAATTGGTTGATAGTTAAATTGTTGCCTTCGCTAGAAGAAATTGATGAGTTTGTTGCTTCGTGGTTAGAAACAAATAATTGTTTATTGTTATCAGTAACAAATGTACTAGCATAATCTTCAGTTTCGTTAGCATCAAAATTATTTTTAATAAATTGATTTATTGTATCAACTGAATAAATACCAGTGTTTGATTTTGTTCCGTCGTTATTTTCGTTTGCTGTCCATAAATTTTCGTTGCCTTCAAAGTTTGCATTTTGGAAGTTGTTTGCTGGAGTATAGTCGTTATCTAAATTAATTACAATGTTTTGAGAATCAGCAACAGTTGTAAAGTAATCGATATTTGCAACTTCTAATACTTGAACTTTATCAAAGAAAACAACACCTTTTGAATTTGCTGTTTGGTTGCCAAGTCTAAGTTCCATTGTAAAGTTTGAAGCGTTAAATGAATCTGTAGCAACAAAAATGTTGTATGTTTTCCAATTTCCGTTTGTGTCAATGTTAATAAAGTTTTCGTTAGATTTTTTTGATAGAGAAGTGTAGATAGATGCTGTTGCATTGTTAACAACACTTTCATCTTCTAACTTAAGACCTGTTTTACAGTGAACTTTGATTAAATAAAATTTTCCTGCGCTTAAAGTCATTTCGTTGCTAACATAGCCGTATCTTGTTTCTTCACTTTTAGCTTTAATCATTAAGATGTTGTTATCAGCGTTAACAATATCGCTATCGGTTCCAGGATTTTCTTGTAAACCAAATTTATTGTTGGTTTTATTATAAAAATTTTCACCAACATCAATAATACCAGCAGTTACTGATGTGCTTGAAAGTTCTTCAATACCTTTCCAGCCAGTATCAATATCATAAGGTAAACCTGAGCTATTTGAAGTATAATCGTTAAAATCGCCGTTTTTAACTTCAATAGTGTTAGTACCATAATAACTTGAAACTGCACCTGCTGTAAGTGTGGTAAGCAAAGCAAAAGCGTTTACAAAAAATATTGAAACAACTAAGCAAAGTACCAAAAATATTTTTTTAGAGAAAGTAAGTGTTTTGTTCATAGCGTACCTTTTAAAAATATAGTTTAGTCAAAAAAAGTTTTAAAATATATGTCGCAAAAAATCATATTAAATTAAAACTATATTATAACTTTTGTATTATATATCAATTATAACCAAAATGCAATTCTTTTTTACTTTTATAGGGTCAAAATTTTAATAAAAATAACAAAAAGATAGATAATAAAAGTATGAAACCTAAACTTAAGCTTTTTTATTTTTTTTTAGCCAGTATTTTTGTTGGAATTATAAATGGTCTTTTTGGCGGTGGGGGTGGAATGTTATGTGTTCCACTTTTAAAAATTCTTTTAAATTTAAACGATAAACAGGCCCACGCAACAACAGTTTTAGTTATGGCAATAGTAAGTATTCCCACACTAATTGTTTATATAACCACACAGTCTTTTAGTTTAGTTAATGCAATTTTTTTAAGTTTAGGTGTTTTTGTTGGGGGAATAATAGGTTCTAAAATACTTAATAAAATTAGTAACGAAGCACTAAACATCGTATTTATAGTTTTAATGTTATTTGCAGGAATTAAAATGGTTTTTTAAGATAAGGAAAAGGATATATGAATCAAGTATTTTTTATATTAATTGGTTTAATAAGTGGTATAGCAGGTGGAATGGGAATGGGTGGTGGAACTTTATTGATTCCACTGTTAAGTATTTTTCTTGGCGTTGTTCAAAAAGAAGCTCAACTTTTAAATGTTTTCTCTTTTGTAATTATGGCGATATTTGTGGTTTATATCCACATTAAAAACAAACTTATAAATGTGTTCCCAGCTATAATGTTTTCGGTTTTAGCGGCCGTTTTTGCCGTCATTTTTTCGTTATTAGTCAAAGATATTTCAAATACAACTTTAAAAACTTTTTTTGGTGTTTTTTTAATAATTTTAGCATTAATACAAGCTTTTTCTTTAATAATAAAAAAAAGACAAAAGAAATAAAATTTTAAACGTTAAAACCTTTACAAAAAGTAAAAAAGTGTGTTAATATAAGGTATCTTATAGGAGGATTTTATATTATGGTTGATCAAGATAAATGTATTGGTTGTGGTGCTTGCGAAGGTGTATGCCCAGTAGGTGCTATTAAAGTAGAAAATGGTAAATCACAAATAGATGATAGTATTTGTATTAAATGTGGTAGTTGCGAAGGTATTTGCCCAGTTGAAGCTATCAAAATTAATAAATAATTAAAAATTTTAACTATAATATGCTAAAAACAATGTTACATTTAAAGCAAATATGTTTTTAAATTGGCATTGTTTTTTTTATGTTTAATACCTAAAATATAATATTATTAAGTACTATGCAAAGTTAAATTGTTTAAAACAAAAACTAATTTAAAATTGCAATTGACTTGTTTTAATTTTTATAATATAATTCAAGCAGAAATAAAAGGGGAGAGCAACAAATTGGAAAAGATAGCAATAGTTGATTTAGGTAGCAGTAAAATTGATTTAATTCTTGCAAATGTTTTACCAACAGGTAACTTTGCAGTTTTTGAAGAAATGAGTGAAACTGTAAAAATTGTTAATGACTTTGATGGTGAAGGCTTATTAAGAATTGCAAGAAGTAACGAAGCTCTTACTATTTTAAAAATGTATAAAATGGTATGTGAAGTTAACAAAATAACAAATATTATAGCTGTTGGTTCGCATAACCTTAAAAATTTAAAAAACTATAAAAGCTTTTTAGATGAAATTTACAACACTTGTGGTTTTAAATTTAAACTTATGACTCAAGAAGAAGAACTTAACGCTTTATACAATGGTGTTATTAATTCTTTAGATGTTCCTAAGGGTGTAATTTTTAATATTAGTGGTGGTTCAACAAGAATCGTTCAATATAATAGAAGAAATATTTTAAACCAAACAGTAATACCTTTTGGAACATATACAATTGCAAAAGTTATGGATGAAGTTTCTGACCCAGAAAAAGCTTGCGAAAAAATGACTAAGAACTTTGCAAAAGAACTTGATAAAATTGATTGGCTTAAAAATATTGAACCAGAATATGCTTTTGTTGGTGTAGGTAACTCATTTACAAGTACAGGTATGCTTAGCCGCAAGATAAGAAAATATTCTTTAGATGCTCCACATAATTATGTAATGGCTAAAAAAGATTTAACTAATGTTTATGACTTAGTCAAAACTTTAGACCTTGATAAAACAAAGAAAATTAAAGGCCTACCTTCAGAAAGATCAGATGTTTTTGCAAGTGGCGTTTGTATGATTAAAGCCGCTTTCGAAACTTGTAATTTTGAAAACGTTGTTGTTTCAACAAAAGGTATGAACGAAGGTATTATTTACAATTCAGTTGTTCCTGGTACAAATGAAAAACCTATTTCAGATTTACTTGGTTTTAGTTTAGAAAACATTAAAAGTTTTTATGATAGCGATTATAATAACTCACAACAAGTTAGCGAATTGGCTTTAATTTTATTTAGACAATTAAAAGTTTTACATAAATTACCAAGGGGTTATACAAAAGTTTTAAGAATTGCAGCTGCTATGCACGATTGTGGACAAAGAATTAAATTCTATGATCACGAAAAAAATAGTTTCCATGTAATTTTAAATTCAGAAGTTTTAGGTGCAACTCATAGAGAAATTGTTCTTGCTGCTTTTGCAAGTGCAAGTCAAAACTTAAGTGATTTCAGCTTAACTGAATGGATTAAGTATAAAGATATTTTACTTGAAGAAGACCTTGATGCTGTAAGAAAATTATCTTTAATTGTAAGACTTGCTGAAGCTTTAGATAAAACTCATAGGGCAGTAGTTCAAGATATTAGTTGTGATATTTTAGGCGATTCAGTTATTATGAAAACTATTGTTACAATTGATGCTTCAATTGAAATTAGAGAAGCTTTAAAATCTTCACAAGACTTTAAAAAGGTTTATAAGAAAACTCTTGAAGTTTTATAATAAAAAAATAAAAAGCATTTAATAAAAGTACTTTATTTTACTTTTGTTAGGTGCTTTTTTTTGTTATAATTTTTGTATAAAATATAGGAGTGACTTTATTTTTATGGCTATTTATGAACTTTGTGTTGATTTAGGTAGTAATTATACAACAATTTATAAACGTGGTAGTGGCGTTGTTTTAAGAGAACCAAGTTTAATTTTACTTGAAACTATTGGTAAAAGTATGAAAGTATCAAAAATAGGTATTGATGCTCAAAGAGTAAATGGTAAAACTTCTTCAAGCGAAGTTTTTGTAAAACCTATTATTGAAGGTGTTATTAAAAATGTTGATTTAACAAAAAAAATGGTTTCTCACTTTATAAACAAAGTTGTTAATTATAATTTAGTTAAACCTGTTATAAAAGTAATAGTTAGTTTGCCTACAAGTTTAAATCAAAAACAATATGAAGATTATAAAGATGTTTTTTATTCAATAGGTTTTGCAAAAATAGATTTTGTTTATAATTGCGTATGTGCAAGTTTAGTAGACCTTCCATATTTTAGTATTGGAAAAGCAAATTTACTTGTAAACATTGGTGCAGGTAAAACCGAAATAGCATCAGTTGTTAATAACAAAATTATTTCTGCTTGTTCATTAAATGTAGGTGGTAATTTAATTGATAAAAGTATTGCAGAACATTTGCAAAAAACACAAAATTATACAATCAGCACAAATATTGCTTGTAAAATTAAACAAGAAATTGGTAGTTTGTATGAAACAGATAAAAGCAATATGGAAATTCTTGTTCATGATGGAAATACAAATAGTCCATTAACAACAATAGTAACTGCAAAAGAATTAATTAAACCTGTGTACGAATGTTATTTTAAAATTTTACAAACAATACAAGCATTTTTAAATCAATGTAGCCCAGAAGTTGCCCAAGATATTAAAAACGAAGGTATTGTTGTTTATGGTGGTGGCAGTTTAATTACAGGACTTGAAAAGTTTTTCAAAAAAGTTTTAAATTTATCAGTTTTTGTAGTAGATAATCCAGAAATTTTAGGTGTTATTGGTAGCGAAAAATTATTCAGTAACTTAAGCCTTTTACAAAAAGTAATTGAAGAAAATTAAGAAAAAAATAACTAAATGTCTATTCTTGTCGATAATAAAAAAGTAAGTGTTAAAAACATTTACTTTTTTTTATTATTCTTTAAACTTTTATTTGTTTTGTATTAAAAAAAAGGGGATAACAGTTTAATGGCAAGAAAAATTGTTATAACAAGTGGTAAAGGTGGAGTGGGAAAAACTACTATATGTGCGAACTTAGGTGTTGCTCTTGCAAGAATGAATAAAAGAGTGGTTTTGGTTGATGTTGATATTGGTCTTAATAACCTAGATGTTGTAACAGGTGTAGAAAATAAAGTTGTTTTTGATATTGTTGATGTTATTGAAAATAAATGTCGTGTAAAACAAGCTTTGATTCAAGATTTAAATTATCCAAATTTATATATTATGCCATCAGCACATTCATATAACAAATCGCAAGTTACAGCAGAAAATGTTAAAAAGGTTATAAACCAATTAAACGATTATTTTGACTTTGTTTTAATTGATTGTCCAGCAGGAATTGACGAACCTTTTAAACGTGCTGTAAATGCTGCAGATGAAGCACTGGTTGTTGTAACACCGCATTTATCGAGTTTAAGAGATGCAGACAAAATTATTATGATGTTATCAAATTTTAATATAAAAGAAGTTTCTTTAATAGTTAATCGAGTAAGAGGAGATATGGTTTTGGATAAAGAAATATTAGATGCTAAAAAAATTTCAGAAGTTTTAAATGTTAATTTATATGGGGTTATACCAGAAGATGATAATATAACATCTTTATTAGGAATGGGAAGAGCTGTAAATAAAAATTGTGAATCATATTATGCTTTTAATATGTTAGCAAGAAATTTGTTTGAAGATAAGAAAATTTTTTATGATTGCACAGAAAAATACAGGGGTTTTTTTGGATTTTTTAAAAGAGCATTACGTAAAAAAATATAAGTTTAAAGGAATTTTATGAAAATAGCTCAGAAATCATTAGAAAGGTTAAAAGATATTTTAAAAAGAGATAAAGAAAATATATCTCAACCAATGTTAAATATGATTAAAAGCGATATTTATAATGTTGTAAATGCTTATTTAGATGTTAAACAAAACGATGTAAATATTAAGTACTTTATAAATGAAGATGGTTTTTATGAAATAGATTTAAAAATAAAAACTAAAAGAATAAAAAGGGTTCAATTTTTTAATATATAAAAATTTTTCATTATTTTATTTTTTTTACATAAATATTTAATATGAAAAGAATTTTTAAGAATGTAACAGGTTTTGTAAAAAAGCACCTAACAATTTTTATTATTTTATTTATTTTTTTGTTTTTATTTAT
>JAFWWV010000116.1 GCA_017523305.1 Clostridia bacterium | reverse complement strand
TTGTAAAAATTAAAAGGAGGAATAATATGTGTAAATTGGTTAACAGAATTAGATATGGCAAAAGTGATTCACCAAGATTTATTAAGTCAAAAGGACAATGGCTATATAAAAACAAATGGATTACTAGTGATTATGCATATAGAACTTTATCAGGAACTCAAGCAAGATATACATATGAATTAATGACTGGAGAGTATGCTTCATTTGGTGAATTAGATTCATTTGATGCAGTAGTAGATTTAGCATCCAGATATCCAACACAAGCTAAATTTCCAGATTTAACACAATTCAGTATGCAAGAAGTAGATATTATTTTAGGTATACAACACAATTATATCAGAGAACAAGGCGAAAAAATTCGTAAAAATATAGTTGAAGCTAATAAAGAAATAGAAAAAATCCAAACTAGGCTTTGGGGGTAATAATGAAAAATAGATATGATGTAAGATTCTATCAAGAAAATAGCTCTCAATTGCGTATTTGGGTAAATGATAAATTACATGAGCATGAAACACTTAAAGGAATTATCACAGCACCAGTTTCGGCTGAATATGCCAACTCGTTCAAGAACGATTTGACTGACGCGATGCGTCAATTGGCTGTTCGATGGGAAGAAATTCCAGCATTTTTGGATAAATGGTTAAAATTTTTAGATGAAAATCGCTCAAAAGAGTTTACAGACGGTTCTTCGATGTGATATAATAAATATGTAAAATGAAAAAAGAGAATATTTCATTCTCGGGAGGTACTACGCTATGGTAGAAGTTAGTAAAAACATTGCGGCCCAATCCCTCAAGTGGCTCGAAGTTTTACTTGACGAAAACGACGCGCTTAGTAATGAGGAAAAAGGCCAAATACAGACGCTCATTAACTTCTGGCGCATGTATTGTTCATTTACGAGCGAATAATTTTTGTCGGGAGGTGCTAAAGTTATGTTGCAAGCGTTCCTATATGGCGCAGCCGGCATGGCAGGTGCATTAGTCGTGTACACTGCGTATGACGGTTTATACACTTTCTGTGCTTGGATGCATTCAAGAAAGAATGCGAGCGCAAACTCTAAACGCCGAAAGCGTTAGGAGTGCGGTTGCCGTAGTCCCAAACGCAACAAAGGGCGCTCTGTATATCTGTTTCAGTTTACAGGAGCCCCAAAAATTATTTATAATATAATTGTAAAAAATAAAAAAAAGAAAAAATAATTTTTTACGCAGTAAGTCAATCGTGAATGCGTCATCCTTTCACCCTTTGGCGCATTGACGAATGGCTCAATAGGAGGATTTTAAAAATATGACACCAAAATATGTAGTTTATGAATGTGAAAATTGTGGAAAATTATTCTACAGAGATGTAGTAGAAACAATTACCGATGATGGCGCAGAATGCCACGTAATGGTGCAATTAGTGCCTGAGCACGAATCAGCAGACATTGAAGAATTCCCAATGTGCAACTGCTTAGGAGGCAACGGCGAATACGTAATTACGACTCCCAGATTTACAAAACACTAATCAGGACGTAATAGATACCAGTGCCTACATCGCGATGGTCAATGCGACGCACGGCATAGTTATATATTTTGACCCACAGACTATTGCGCAGTACCAATTTCTCGGGTACACGGATGCGCAACAGCCTGTGTATAGAATTTTTTATCAGAACGGAACTGCCGAGGATATGATTGACGCTTGGAACGTCATACCTACGGCGCATTAAAGCGCTAAGCGTTACGCCCCTTCACCCTTGCGTAGCATGCTGGCGCTTTTTGTGTAACAGGAGGAACGAAGTATGTGGATAGTATTAATAGGATTGGCGATTGTTTCACTAGCCAGCATTCTTGTGTGTTGCAAGGCTGCTAGCGATGCAGATGACATAACAGAGGACTGGAACAAAAACTGGATAGGCCAAAAGTTCACAAAAGAGGCTCCAAAATCCAAAAAATAATTTTGTAAATTCGGGTAGGTGCTCTGGCTTATATAAAAAATTTGTGGAAAATTTTTACTTAACAACGCCCCCAGGTGTATCGTGGTTATAAAAAAGAGTGAGAGCGAACGCCCGTTCGCTTTTTTAAATAAATAAAAAAACAAACGATAGTTTGTTTTTATTCTTCTTCAAATAAAGAAGTATATTTTATTAAAAGATATAAACAAGGTAAACTAATTATTGATAATATAACTAATAATATAACATAATTTATAATATCATTTAATGGTCTTGATAATGTATCAATAGTAAATAAGATAAACATTATATACATTGATACAATACTTATACAAACTTTTTCTACTCCACTTTTTAAAACTCTTTTAACTTTTCTTTCTTTCATTTTTAACACTCTCTTTCTATTCTTTATTTTTTGATAGCACTTTCTCTATCTATCTTAATATTACACTATAATTAAAAATAAGTCAATAACTTTTTTAAAAAAAATTAAAGTTTTTTACATTTTTTTAAATATGCTTTTAAATGGTCTTTTTTTACGATTTAAAACACTTTTATTAAATCTAATATAAATATACTAGTTATATATAATTATTCGTATATGGTGCTTTAAATGGTGTTAAAATAGATATTAAGTTTTTAATTAAAAAGTGTATTTTTTACTTGTATTAAAATTAGATTTATATTATAATGTTTATAGATAGGTAGGTGATACAATTGATTTATCAAGATACATCTTAATTTTTATCTTTTAATATATATAATATAAGTGATAAATAAAAGATAGAAATGGAGATAATAAAAATGTTAAATAATAGTTTTAGTTTAAATAATAATAGAATAGTTTATAATAAGCAAAATAAAGAGTGTGAAAAGTGGGTTATATATTATATATATGCTAAAATAAAAAATGAAATGAGAGCAATTTATATAGGAATAACTAGTCAATTAAGTTATTTAAAACTTGCTAATAACGAGTATATAATAAACGAGTTTAAATGCAATAGATTTACAAAACATTTAAGAGATTTAAAAACTAATACACATGATAACTACTTTTTACAAGAGTTATATAATAATGGTGTAGAGTTTAATTTTATAATAGATACAACTAATATATACAAAACAAAAAAAGAAGCAAAACAAGTAGAAAATATTAAAATTAGAAATCAAGATTTAACAAGTTATTTACTTAATATAAATGGTTTAACTTTTAATCAACTAGAAAATAAGAAAAAGTTTTTTTGTGAGTGTGTTTTATAGAAAAAAGTTTTAAAAAAACTTTTTTTCTTTTTTTTAAAAAAATACTTGACTTTTTAAAAAATATCACTATAATATTAAATACCACTTGAAAAAGTGTGCACTTGAAAAAGTGAAATATAAACTATTATTTAACATAGCATTTATTATTTTTAATAGGTGCTATCTAATCTATTATAATATCTAGTATTTAAAACACACTCTTTATAATAGGTTAGATAGTGTTTATTAAAAAAATAAATACTAGATAAGGAGAGTGTGTAAAAATGTTAAAAAAAGTAGAATGTGATACAATGGTATCTCAACAGGGTTATACTATTTCAACTAATCAATTAAATGATAAAGAAATTAAAGCAACTATATCATTAAAACAAGGTTATAAACACGAGATAGTATATGTATGTGGAAATCAAATTGAAATTAAAATTATTAAAGAGGATTAAAAACAATCCTCTTTAATAAAAAAAATAATATTAAGGTGGTTAAAATTATGTTAGAAATGGTATTAAATGAAATGATAACTATATATGATAATATGTGGTTAGATATTGCAATAGATAATAATATATCTATACACGATAAAGTCATTATATTTGATAAAATAATTAAATGTAGTGAAAAAGTAGAAAAGTTAAAAGAAGGTTTAAATAATGAATAAAAAAAATAATAATAGTGTGCTATTCTTTATAATGTTAATGCAAATATTATTATTAGTGTTAGTTATATCAATAGCATTAAATCAATAAAAAGAAAAGAGAGTTAAAAACAATGAAAAAAGAATTAAAAGAGATGCAAAACAATTTTATAGATTTAGGTATAGTAGAAGAAAAAATAAACAACGGGTTTAAACTATTAAAAGATAGAATAGAATATAAAAAATATCAAAAAGAGTATAAAATACTAAAAGAAGATAAAGAAAATAAAATTGTTTATACTGGTTATATATCTTCTATAAATAAAAATACTCATTATGAAAACTACCTAAAATTAAAAAAATGT
>JAFWWV010000115.1 GCA_017523305.1 Clostridia bacterium | reverse complement strand
TTGGTAGGATTGAGTGGACTCGAACCACCGACCCCCACCTTATCAGGGTGGTGCTCTAACCGGCTGAGCTACAATCCTATATATATTAAAAAGACTTTGTTATTACCGGTTATTATAACAAAGGCTTTAATGGTGGAGATAGTCGGGCTCGAACCGACGACCTCCTGCGTGCAAGGCAGGCGCTCTAGCCAACTGAGCTATACCCCCATGTTTATTAAAGCCTTATTATAATAACAAAAGCAAAAATGTTTGTCAATAATAAAAACAAAATTTTTTAAGCTTTTTTCAAAGAAATATAAATATTTGTACTTTCTTGTTCAAAAGTAAAAGAACTATAACCTGTAATTACATTTAAAAAGCCTTCTTGTTCGTCATTTCCAAACATTAAGGTTACAAAAGTTGAGTTAATTTCTTCTACTAAAGATTTTCCAGAATTACCTGCAACAATATCAAGTAAGTCTAAAACACCTTTTGAATCTTCTTTTGACAAGTTATTAATAATTACGTAATTACCTTTAGTTGTGAAAGAATTTGAATTTGCTTCGTCAATAGTTACTGTAATATTTGCTGTTACATAAATATCGTTTGGAATTAAACCATTTAATATATCTACAACAAAGTTTCCGTTTTTGTTCATTGATTCTTTAAATTTAGAAAAATCTAGTTTTGAAACAACTGTAACATCAACATTTGTTTTTTCACTTGAAATTTTAAAGTTGTCAAATTTTACTTGTTTTAATTGTACAAATTGAGCAAAATCTTGACTGCCACTTGCAGAGTAAATATTATTTAAAAATAAATTCATTACACCAGCAAATTGTTCGTCAGTTAAATTAACATCACCCACTAATTCACTAACAATAAATTCGTCTTCATCAAAAACATATTCTTGACCATCTTGGGTATAAATTGTATTTGAACCAAACAATACTTGTAAACCATCTACACTATCTTGGTTATCATAAGGTTGGGTTACAACTTGGCTTTCGCTTACGCCTTGTTTTAACAAGTTAAGTTTTTTAACAATATCAAAAACATCTATTCCCATTGAAAACCTTAAGTAGCAATAGCCTACAACAAAAATTATTACTACCATAAGAAGTAATAATCCTAAAAATCTAAATATTCCACCAACTGCACTTGGTGCGCGTTTTTGTGTTGAACTTGACATAAAAGTTTTTTCTCCTATAAAACAAGTATATTATTGCATTTTTTATTAATTTTCTCAAGTTTTTTTTTATTTACATATATAAAGATATTTAATATTTATTTTAATTTAGTCATTTTGACTATTGCTTACTTTATTTTTTTGTGATAATATTTTGCTAATTATGAAAAAGAAAATGTCTTGTATTTTTAATATGAGTAAAAAAAGCGTTGAAACAATTAAATTTCAACTCGCTACCCTTTTCTCTCTACAAGACCCTGAAAATCACAAAATAAAAAGTTGTTTGGAGTAATATTCTCTAAACAACTTTTTTTTAAGATTAAAAACACACAAGGAGAAAACAAAAATGAAGGAAGCTAAATATCAAAGAGGTTTATATACTGGTGCCTTTGATGTTTTGAATGTAGGTCACATTAGGGGCATACAAAACGCAGCAAAAGGTTGCGAACAACTTATTGTTGCTGTTTCTACTGACGAAGTTATTCGCGAATACAAACATCACGAACCAGTTATTCCATTTGAACAACGTCTTGAAATGGTCAGCCAAATTAAAGGTGTTACTTTAGCTATCCCACAAAATGACCTTTACGAAAAAGTTGAACTTTGTAAAGCACTTGGAGTTGATGTTATTTTCTCTTGTGACGAATATCAAAGAAGTAGTTACCCAGACCCAGACAAAATGACTCCAAAAGAAATTGCTGGTGTTGAACGTTGGGAAAGATTTGAGCAAGAAGCAAACGAAAATGGTATTGATGTTATATATCTTCCAAGAACACCAGGAACATCTTCAACTATGATTAAAGAAAAAATTGTTGAACAAGCTGGCGCACAACAACCACAAGGAATTATGCTTTATAGCGAAGGCGAATGTTTTGACGAATCTGTTTTCAGTTTATAAAAAACAGGGTCTTTAAAAAATTTTTAAAAAAATTAAAATTACCTATTGCAAAAAGTGTCGAATATATGTATAACTATTGAGTGTTTAAAAAATGGCTCAATAGTTTTTTTTATTTCTGTTGGGTTAAAAGAGGGTTTTATAAACATCATGAGTAAAAAGATTGAATTTACAGAACCAGCTAAAGAGTATAGACTTTCTAGTGAAGATATTAAAAAATATCTTGAAACAGAAACAGTACAGCCTGGGTCTATTCAACCAAAACTATATCAACGAGGGGTCTTAACTGGAGCTTTTGACCCTTATCATTACGCACACGGCAAAGCCATACAACAGGCAGCCAGTTTATGCGAACAGTTAATTGTAGCTGTATCCACTGATGATGTTATCAGGGGTTATAAAGGCGAACCTTTATTACCTTTTGAAAAAAGACTTGAAGCAATAAGTTATGTTAAAGGGGTAACACTAGCTATACCACAATATGACTTATATAACAAACTTGAAATGTTACAAGACTTAGGTGCTGACGTTTTATTTAGTTGTGAAGAATATCAACGCAGTTATTACTCTAACCCAGAAGAAATGACGCCAAAAGAAATTGCTGGCGTTGAGCGTTGGGAAAAATTTGAACAAGAAGCAAACGAAGTAGGTATAGACGTAGTCTACCTACCAAGAAACCAAGAAATGTCTTCAACAATAATGAAGCAACTTTTAATTGCAAAAAATCAATTACATGAACCACAAGGAGTAATGTTATATAGCGAAGGTGAATGTTGCAACGAACCTTTTGTAAGTTTATAATTAAAAAAATTGTAACATAATAATATTTTTTAAAAAAAACAGTTGACAACTGCTTACTTTTAACATATAATTCTTTTGCTAGTATTTGTGGTGGCGTAGCTTAGTTGGTTATAGCACTCGGTTCATACCCGGGAGGTCGTAAGTTCGAGTCTTACCGCCACTACCAATTTTATTTAAGTTGGTTCTAGTAAATTTTAAATATCTGGTCCCGTGGTCAAGCGGTTAAGACATCGCCCTTTCACGGCGGTATCATGGGTTCGAATCCCGTCGGGATCACCACAACAAAAAAAAGGCACTCAAACGAGTGTCTTTTTTATTTTATTTTTTTACATTCTTTAAACATAAAAAGTCAGCGAATTGTACTGATTATTTTTATTGTTGAGTTGCATCTTCACAAGGTGTAGGTTCTAATCTATTAATTAAATTTGCATCTTCGCTATAAGCAACACCTTTAACAAAATTTATAAGATTTCCTTTTGAAATAAAAAAGTTATCTAATGGAAGTGCTGTAACATCACACCACTCAAGATCAGAATGTTTATCTGGTTCTGTGTTTTTAAATTCACCTTCCCAAGCATCACAAACATAACCAAAGTGATTAAAGTGTAAAAGTTTAACTTCTCCATCTTTTTCAACTTCTGTTATACATTGAAACAAGTTGTTAAAAGTAAGACTTGTAGGAGTAACACCTACTTCTTCTTGCATTTCACGAATAGCTGTTTCTTCAAAAGTTGCACCTGCTTCTTGTGTTCCACCAGGAAGAGCATATTGCATATAACCTGCTTTGTTTTGAGCTAACCTTTGGTGAATTGCAACTTGTAATTCGTCAGTTTCTGGGTTTGGTCTAACAAAAATTACATTTACAGCATTTGCAATATATTTTTCTTTATCTTTTACAGTTGTTTTATCTAAACCTGATTTTTTTACTTCGCTCATATTTACTTCCCCTCTATAAATAATTTTATCATAATATATAACCATCGTCAATCTTTATAAAACAAGCAAAAATATGGTTTTATTTAATATTTTTTTATTATATAAAATTTGACTATTTATTTCTAACGAATAAAATAAAAGTATATTTATTATTTTTTTGTTAGATAATAATTTTGGTGAAAGTAAAATGAGAAAAATATTTTCAATAATAAACAAATTTTTAATAGTATTTACATCTCTCGGTGGGGTTTTATTAAACCTTATTTTTTATAAAAAAGATGGTTACTCAAGTTGGGGTGTAAGATTATTATATTTCACAAACCTTTCAAATATTTGGATAGGTATTACCTGCCTTGTTTTAGCAATTTTATTAATAATAAAAACGGTTAAAGGCAAAGACTTTATTAAAAGTTGGATGTATATTTTAAAATATGTTTTTACAATT
>JAFWWV010000012.1 GCA_017523305.1 Clostridia bacterium | reverse complement strand
AGGTTTTTACGAATATCTTTATATTGCTATTGCTTGTATTTGTATTTATTTTGCTTATGTTGGACTTAAAAAATTATTTGAAATGTTTTTTGAAAGTAAAAAAATACAAAATTTAATTAACAGAAAAAAAGTTAAAAAAGATAACGCATAAAATTTTTCGCGAAAAAAACAATCTATATTTAAACAGTAAAATGTTTAGAATTTTATTACAAAGGAAAGATTTATGAATAATTATCAGTTAACAGAAGATGAGGTTGTTTTATACAAAGGAGAAATAATTTTATCTGGGGAACAAGAAAAAAGTCAGTTGTTTTTCACAAATTTAAACATTGTTTTTGTAACAACAATAAAAAATATTTTTTCAAGCGAAGAAAAAACCTTTATTGAAAAATATCCAGTTGAAGAAATAAAAATTTATAAAGATGAACCACAAATAAAAATAAATAAAAACGTTGTTGAAATTTATTTAAAAACTAATGAAAAAAGTTTTTCGTTTGTTCAAAAAAACGAATTGAATAAATTTAAAAATGAAGTATTAAATTTTTTTAGTGGAAAAACGACAGCAGAAAGAAAGGCTGAAAAAATAAAAAGTGGTATTTCTTTAGTTGACAACACTTTAGGAATAGACTCTGTAAAAGTTGTTGGAGATGCTCTAAAAAATAGTGTGGGCAACTCAATAAATAAGGGCTTAAAATCTATAAAAAATATATTTAAAAAACAATAAAAATAAAGAGCATATAATTCAAATTACTTGAAAAATATGCTCTTTTTATATTTATTTAATTGTTTAAATTTATACACATTTTATTAATATTTTGTGTATATTTTTTTTAATAAATTGAATATTTACAACCACAATATTTTTGACGGTATAAATTATATTGCTTTGAAAGTTTTATACTATTTAAATATCCGTCTTGTTTTTTAAAATCAGATATTAAATATTCTATAGAATAATCTTGCTCTAATTGTTTGCCAAGTTCGTTTATTAGTTGTGCATTTTTATGTGGACTAACACTTAGGGTTGTTGCAAATATTTCATAATTATTTTGTTTTGCATATTGTGCTGTTTTTTGCATTCTTAAAAAGATGCAAGTTTTACATCTTTCGCCACCTTCTTTACAATTTTCTAAACCCGTATATGCATCTAAAAATTTTTGACTATCTAAGTATTCTCCGTCGATAATTTTAATTTCTGGATGGGTTAAACTAACATATTTTTTTTGCTCTTCTAATCTTTTAATATACTCTTCTTGTGGGTAAATATTAGGGTTATAGTAAAAAATTGTTAAGTCAAAATTTTCTTTTAATTTTTCAATAACACTTGTACTACAAGGACCACAACAACTGTGTAATAACATTTTCTTTTTCATACTTAAATTATAAGGGTTTTTGTTTGATTTTCAAGTGATTTTTTAGTAAAATTTTTAAGTAAAATATTTTTATTTTTTAGGGGGTAATATGCAATTAAAATTATTGAATTTTCATAAAATTTTATCTCAATTTGCATCTAATATTGTGGGTGCTTTTATTGCCCTTATTATTTATCAAAGTACAAACAGTTTTACTTGGGCTTTTTTGTTTTTAGTTCTTAATATGATTTTGAGAATTATTATGAACAAAATTTTCTTTAAGGCTATGGAAAAACGCCCACAAGTATTTTTAGCTTTAAGGTTACTTCCCTTCCTTGCTTATTCATTATCTATTCTTTTATTAGATACCGAATATAAAGTTTTAGGAATTATTCTTGCTGTATTATTTCACTCATTAACTGTAACTTTTAAAGATTTGCCTATGGATTTTATTTTTAATTATTCTAGTTTGGGCAAAGGTTCAAGTTCAAATGGTTTTTCAAAATTATTAGAATATATTGGTGTTATTTCAGCTATTATTATTGGTGGTTTGTTTTTAGACAATTTACCTAAGTGGGTTGCTATTGTTGTTGCTTGTGGTACCTACTTAATATCTGTTATTCCACTACTTATTTATTACATTAAACAACGCAATTCTGCAACTTTTAACAAAGATGCAACTTCAAATGCTGTAACAAGTTTTGATGATATTAAAATTAAGAAAAGACAAAAAAATGTTATTACAAAAAAATTACTTACAAGATATGCTTTAATTTATTTTGCTTTTTGTGTTTATGATGCATTAATGCAATTATTAAGTTTATATTTGTTTAAAGTTAGTGCTGAAAGTTATGCTTATACTTCATATATTCAAGCATCTTTCTATGCTCTATTTGGTTTGGGTTGTTTTGTTGCAGGAAAAATGGATGAGAATACAGATTTAACAAACATTGTTTCTATCTTCTGCGTGTTAAGTGGTATTGTTGTTTGCATTGTTCCTTTTGTTGCACAACTTATTTGGCTTGAAATTATTTTATTTGGTATTATTGGCTTTTTATATTCTTTTATCAGTATATTCTGCTATTCAAGAATGATGACCAGATGTAAAATTATGGGCGTTAGCAATATAGCGCT
>JAFWWV010000114.1 GCA_017523305.1 Clostridia bacterium | reverse complement strand
TTTGGTTGTAAAATTTCGCAACTTCTCTTAAGAGAAGTATTATTTGAATAAAAAAAGTAGTAAAAACAATATATTTCTACTACTTAAAAATATTTTTAATTTTTTTTAGATTTTTTTTAAAAAACAATTGACAATTCTTCACAAAATAAATAATAGTCACTTTTAACAATCTTTTAAATTTATTTAATTTTTATTTTTTACATTATTTTTATACTATTATATTTTTTAGTTATTAAAAATTAGAATATCGTGCCAACACAAATTTAATAAAAAAATAATATTTAAAATAAAAAAAAACTACCCTTTTAAAAAGGATAGTTTTTATTTTAATTATTCAGCAGTTGTTTCATCTTCTTCAGCAGTTTCTACATTTTCAGCTTGTAATTTAGCTGCTTGTCTTTCTTGCCATTGTTTTGAAATAACTGGGTAAACATCACGATATTGTCTCATACCAGTACCAGCAGGAATTGGTTTACCAATCATAACATTTTCCTTTAATCCTAATAAGTGGTCAACTTTACCTTTAATAGCAGCTTCAGTTAACACGCTTGAGGTTTCTTGGAAAGATGCAGCTGATAAGAATGATTCTGTAGAAAGTGATGCTTTAGTAATACCAAGTAATACACGTTTTGCAGTAGCAGGTTTACCACCATTCATTAAAATTTCATTGTTAATTTCTTCATATCTTTGAAGATCTAACATATTTCCTGGTAATAATTCTGAATCACCTGGATCTTCAATTTTAACTTTTCTTAACATTTGACGAATAATAATTTCAACGTGTTTAGCATTAATTCTAACGTCTTGAGATCTATATACGCCAAGAACTTCTTTAAGTAAGTATTCTTGAACACCTTTTAAACCAACAACCCTTAAGATGTCGTTTGGATAAATAGAACCAGATGTTAAGCGTTGACCAACTTCAACAACATCACCTGTTTTAACTGCAAGAACAGTTTTGTTTTTAGGTGGAGTCATATATTCAATATCACCTTCACTTGAAGCTACAGTAATTTTGTATCTTTCGCCTGAAGATTCAACTTTAACTTTACCAGCTACTTCAGAAATAATAGCTTCACCTTTAGGTCTTCTTGCTTCAAAAATTTCTTCAACACGAGGAAGACCTTTTGTGATATCAGCTTCAGCAGAAACACCACCAGTGTGGAAAGTTCTCATAGTAAGCTGTGTACCAGGTTCACCAATACTTTGAGCAGCAATAATACCAACTGATTCACCAAGATTTACCATTTGGTTACCAGCCATGTTTCTACCATAACATTTTGCACAAACACCATGTTTTGCTTTACATGTTAAAAGAGTTCTAATTGTAACTGCTTTAATACCACAATCAACAATTTCTTTTGCTTTAGCAGGAGTTATCATTTCGTTTGACTTAACAATAACTTCTTTTGTATTTGGGTTAATAACATCTTCAACAGTAACCCTACCTGTAATTCTATCTTCAAGAGATTCAATAACTCTCTTATCTTCAACTAAATCTGTTACAACCATACCTTTTGGTTTTTCGCCAAGATTTGCAAAGCAGTCTTCTTCGTTAACAACAACTTCTTGAGAAACGTCAACAAGTCTTCTTGTTAAGTAACCAGAGTCAGCTGTTTTTAAAGCAGTATCAGCAAGACCTTTACGTCCACCACGAGATGACAAGAAATAGTCAATAGGTGTTAAACCTGTTCTAAAACATGATTTAACAGGAATATCGATTTTAATACCTGAAGCACTAGCCATAACACCACGCATACCACATAATTGGTTAATTTGACCTTTGTTACCACGAGCACCAGATACAGCCATCATTTTAACTGGGTTTAATGCATCAAGGCTATCCATAACAGCGTCACCCACTTTATTTGTGGTTTCGTTCCAAATAGCAACGTTTTTAGAAATTTTTTCGTCAAAAGCAATAAGACCACGTCTATAAGCTTTTTCATTTTCTAATACTCTTGCTTCAGCTTCAGCTACAAGTTCTTTTTTCTTTTCTGGTTCTTTCATATCAAAAACGTTGATAGTGATAGCACCAATTGTTGAATATTTGTAACCAAGTTCTTTAACTTTATCAAGCATAATAACTGTTGGTGTTGAACCAAGTGTATTGTATGTTGCAAAAACAATGTTACCTAATTCTTTTTTACCTACAGTTGATTCGATTTCATATCTTAAAACATTTTCTTTTTTAGTTCTATCAACAAAACCGATATTTTGTGGAATACAACGGTTAAATAAAATTTTACCAACTGTTGTTTCTACTCTACCAGTAACAATTTCGCCATTAAATTCAGCGCTTCTTCTTACTGTAATTTTTGATTGAAGTTCAACGTTCTTTGTTTGATAAGCCATAATAGCTTCTTCTTCATCTTTAAAGTTCATACCTTCGTTTAAAGCACCTGGTTTATCAATTGTCATATAATAACAACCAAGAACAATATCTTGAGCAGGTGTCATAACAGGCTTACCATCAGAAGGTTTTAATACGTTATTTGAAGATAACATAATCATTCTAGCTTCTGCTCTAGCTTCTAATGAAAGTGGAACGTGAACAGGCATTTGGTCACCGTCGAAGTCAGCGTTAAAGCCTACGCAAACAAGAGGGTGAAGTCTAATAGCTCTACCTTCGCAAAGAACAGGTTCGAAAGCTTGAATACCAAGTCTGTGAAGTGTAGGAGCACGGTTTAACAATACTGGGTGGTCTTTAATAACTTCATCAAGAACATCCCAAACAATAGGTTTTTCTCTTTCAATAACACGTTTAGCGCTTTTGATATTATGAGATTCGTTCATTTCAACAAGTTTCTTCATAATAAATGGTTTGAAAAGCTCTAAAGCCATTTCTTTTGGTAAACCACATTGATAAATTTTAAGTTCAGGACCAACAACAATAACTGAACGGCCTGAGTAGTCAACCCTTTTACCTAAAAGGTTTTGACGGAAACGACCTTGTTTACCACGAAGCATTGCAGTCAAACTCTTTAAATCTCTTGATTTAGGACCTTGAACAGCTTTACCACGTTTACCATTTTCAATTAAAGCGTCAACTGATTCTTGAAGCATTCTCTTTTCGTTTCTGATAATAACTTCAGGAGCGCCAAGTTCAATAAGTTTTTTAAGACGGTTGTTACGGTTAATAACTCTACGATATAAGTCGTTTAAGTCACTTGTTGCAAACCTACCACCATCTAATTGAACCATAGGTCTTAAATCTGGTGGAATAACAGGAACAACGTCCATAATCATCCATTCTGGTTTATTGCCACTTTTAATAAAATCGTCAACAATTTCTAAACGTTTAATAGCTTTTAATTTCTTTTGACCTTTTGCTGTTTTAACAATATCTTTAAGTTCAGCATAGTCTTTTTCAAGGTCGATTTCAGTTAAAAGTTGCTTAATAGCTTCAGCACCCATTCCAGCCTTAAAAGAGCCCTCACCGAATTGATCAACAGCATCACGGTATTCTTTGTCAGAGATAACTTGTTTGTAAGTAAAAGGAGTATTTTTAGGGTCAAGAACTATATAGTTAACATAGTATAAAACTTGTTCTAAAGATTTTGGAGTAATATCAAGAATAACGCCAATACGAGAAGGAATACCCCTAAAGAACCAAATATGGCTTACAGGAGCAGCAAGTTCAATATGTCCCATTCTTTCACGTCTAACTTTAGAGTGAGTTACTTCAACACCACACTTGTCGCAAATAATACCTTTGTATCTTATTCTTTTATATTTACCACAATGACATTCCCAGTTCTTTCTTGGTCCAAAAATTCTTTCACAAAAAAGACCATCTCTCTCAGGTTTTAAAGTCCTGTAGTTGATAGTTTCTGGTTTTGTTACTTCACCATAACTCCATTCCCTAATTTTTTCAGGTGAAGCAATACCAATTTTCATAGAGTCAAAATTGTTTAGTTCAAACATAAAAATCTCCTTAAAAATTTACCTTTTATAAATTTTTCTTAGAAAGAATAAGTTTTACTACTTACCTATTCTTTCTAAGGTTAAATGTTTTTTTTGTTAATATTATTCAAAATCATCAAATAAAGAATTTTCATCAAAGTTATCAAAGATGTTTTCTTCTTCCATAGTTTCTGATTCAGGAACAATATCACTTGAAGTATTTTCTTCAAGGTTAAGTTCAATATCTTGAACAGCATCTTTTGATTTAATAGCAAAAGGTGTTGTTTCTGTTTCATCATTAGATAATTCACTAATTGAAACTTCTTGGTTTTCTTCAGTTAAAATCTTAATATCAAGACCTAAACTTTGGAATTCTTTAATCATAACTTTAAATGATTCAGGAATACCAGGTTCAGCAATTGGGAAACCTTTAACAATTGCTTCATAAGTTTTATTTCTACCAACAATATCGTCAGATTTAACAGTAAGCATTTCTTGTAATAATCTTGAAACACCATAAGCTTCAAGAGCCCAAACTTCCATCTCACCAAATCTTTGTCCACCAAACATAGCTTTACCACCAAGAGGTTGTTGAGTAACAAGTGAGTATGGACCAGTTGAACGAGCGTGCATTTTGCTGTCAACCATGTGGTCAAGTTTCAACATATACATAACACCAACTGTAACCTTATTTTCAAATGGTTCACCAGTTCTTCCATCATAAAGAACCATTTTACCATCTTCTTCAAGGTCGTTATCTTTAAACAATTGGAAAATTTCTTTTTCATTAATGCAGTCGAATACAGGAACTGCAACCTTCCAGTCAAGAGCTTTTGCTACTTTACCAAGAAGAACTTCCAATACTTGGCCTACGTTCATACGGCTTGGAATACCAAGTGGGTTAAGAACGATATCAACAGGTTGACCGTTTGCCATATATGGTAAGTCAGCAACTGGTAATACACGGCTAACAACACCTTTGTTTCCGTGACGACCAGCCATTTTGTCACCAACAGAAAGTTTTCTCTTTTGAGCAACATAAACTTTAACCATTGTGTTTACACCAGGTTCAAGTTCGTCTTTATTCTTTCTTGTAAAGATTTGAACATCAACAACAATACCACCACGACCGTGTTGAACACGAAGTGAAGTATCTCTAACTTCTCTAGCCTTTTCGCCAAAGATAGCTCTTAATAATCTTTCTTCAGGTGTAAGTTCAGTTTCACCTTTTGGTGTAACTTTACCAACTAAAATATCGCCAGGTCTAACTTCTGCACCAATTCTTACAATACCATTTTCGTCAAGGTTCTTTAATGCATCGTCACCAAGGTTTGGAATATCACGAGTAATTTCTTCATCACCAAGTTTAGTGCTTCTAGCTTTACATTCTTCAACTTTTAATGTGATAGATGTGAAAACGTCTTCTCTAACAAGTCTTTCTGAAATAAGAATAGCGTCTTCGTAGTTATAACCTTCCCAGTTCATATAAGCAATAGTCATATTTTTACCGAGAGCAAGTTCACCATTTTTAGTTGAGAAACCATCAGCTAATACATCACCTTTTTCAACCCTTTGGTTTTTAACAACTGCAGGTTTTTGGTTAATGCAAGTATCTTGGTTTGTTTTTGTAAATTTTGTTAAATAATAAGTATCAGTTTCGCCATCATCGTTTTTAACTCTGATTTCAGTAGCAGAAACATAACTTACGTAACCAGCATTTTGGTTTAAAATCATAGCACCACTATCAACAGCAATTTTGTGTTCGATACCAGTACCAATAATAGGAGCTTCAGTTGTAAGCAATGGAACAGCTTGACGTTGCATGTTAGAACCCATCAAAGCACGAGCAGTATCGTCGTTTGCTAAGAAAGGAATAAGTGATGTAGCTGCAGAAATAAGTTGTCTTGGTGAAACGTCAACATAGTCAACTTCGCTAGCAGGAACTTCAATAACTGATTCTTTACGTCTAACAATAACTCTAGGGTTAACAAATTTGCCATCTGGAGTTAAAGGTTCAATAGCTTGAGCAACACAGCAGTTTTCTTCTTCGTCAGCCATTAAGTAAACAACTTCGTTTGTAACTGTACCTGTTTTCTTATCAACAACTTTTAAAGGTGAAAGTAAGAAACCATATTCGTTAACTTTTGCATATGTTGCAAGAGAGTTAATAAGACCAATACCTTGACCTTCAGGAGTTTCGATAACACAAATTCTACCATAGTGTGAATAGTGAATATCACGAACTTCAGCAGTAGCTCTTTCCTTTTTAACACCACCAGGACCTACAGCAGAAATTTTTCTCTTTTGAGTTAACTCACTAATTGGGTTAACTTGGTCCATAAGTTGTGATAATTGTGAACTTGCTAAGAAGTCTTTTAATGCTTTATTAATAGGTCTAGCATTAACAATTGAAGATGGGTTAACAGTTGTTAAATCTTGTGCTTGAAGTGTTTCACGAATTACACCAGCAAGTTTATTAACACCACTTCTAAATGCACTGCCCATCAATTCACCAACAGTAGCAATTCTTCTGTTTGCTAAGTGGTCAATATTATCAATTTCGCCAATACCGTTATTTAAATCTAAGTGATAACTAATTGTAGCAATGATATCATCCATTGTTAATTGGAAGTTCATTAACTCTTTTGCGTTATCTCTAATTGCTTGAAGTTTATCTTCTTTTGTTTTGTTTTCTTTTAATAATTTCATTAATGTTGGATAATGAACTTTTTCTAAGATACCAAGTTCTGCTTCATCACATGGGAAAATAGCAGAAAGGTCTACCCTGTTATTACCAACAACTTTGTGACCAACAAATTGGTCTCTATCCATTTTGAAGTCGCCTCTAAGAGTTTTAGCTCTTAACCAAACTTCATTTATACCTGCGTTTTGAATTTCTTTTGCGATTTCTCTATCAATAATTTCGCCGTCTTTAACAACAACTTTATCTCCAATTTTAATATCGCCGTAAGCTGTTTGTCCTGTAATACGAGTTGCAATACTTAACTTTTTATTTAATTTATACCTACCAACTCTTGCAAGATTGTAATATTGGTGTGTAAAGAAAAGTGAATTAATAAAGTTATAAGTTGCCTCAGCACTTGGGACTTCACTTGGGCGCATTTTTTTACTTAATTCAATTAAAGCTTCTTCTTGGGTTTCTTGAACTTCTTTATCTAAAGTATTTAAGATAAGTGGGTTGTTACCAAAAGTATCTTTAATTTGTTTTGAAGTAAAACCAAAACATTTTAAGAAAACGCCAAGAGTAACTTTACTGCTTCTATCAATAACAACTCTTAAAATATCATTAACGTTTTGTTCTACTTCTACCCATGTACCACGTGTAGGAATAATTGTACCATTAAATAAATATTTACCAGTTTTGTCTTGTTCTTTAGCAAAATAAGCACTTGGAGATCTTACGATTTGGCTTACAACTACCCTTTCAATACCATTAAAAATAAAAGAGCCTTCTTCCGTCATAAGTGGAATATCGCCTAAGAAAACTTCTTGTTCAACAACTTCACCGTCTTCTTTTCTAACAAGTCTTACTCTAGCTTTTAATGCTACTGAGTATGTAATACCCTTTCTTTTACATTCAGCTTTTGAATATTTGCTAGTTGGGTCAAGTGTATAGTCAACAAAATAGATTTCTGCCTTACCACTATAGTCAGTAATTGGAGAAAACTCTTCTAATATTTCTGCTATGCCTTTTTCCAAAAATTGTTTGTAAGCATCTTTTTGAATTGCAATAAGATATGGCATATCAATAGGTTCATTAATTTTTGAAAAATTCACCCTTTCAACTTTGCCATGTTTAGTTCTTTTGATTGTAGGATTAGATTGTCCCATATCGGCTCCTTATTTAAAGTATTTTTTTACACTTTATTGTTGGATTTTAATTAATCGCAAAAAAGCATTATGCTACCAAATTAACCTATTTTTTTAAGAAAATTTATTATAACATAACCTCTTTTTTACTATTATTTTTTAACAAAAAAAACAAAACGCGCAATTTATCAACATAAAGTAATTTGAATTTTAGCACAAGTGTTTTTAATAGTCAATAGTTTTAGGCAAAAAAGTTTTAAGAAAATCAAAATTTTTGCATATTGTCAAGTAAAAATAACTAAAAAGTGTTTTTTAGGGGTCATATTTGTAAATATTAAACAAAAAAAAGGCATACAAAATTGTATGCCTTTTTATTAATTATTAATCTGAAATAAGTGTAACAATACATGTAATACTATTTGAATTTAGTGCATGTCCATCTAAACAAGTTCCTAAATTAATATCGCTTGCAGCACTTAATGCTACTTCAATGTATTTATAGTTAGCTTCGTCATCTATAAATGCAATACCAATCTTATCACCTGTCTTGTATGAACCAGTACCATATCTTAAATAAACCATGTTAAGGTTAATTGCTAACTTACCTGAAGTTGACAATGCAACTTGAACATCAGTACCATCAACTTGTTGAGTTGTGAAACTATCACCACAACCAGTAACATAAATCATTTTTGAATTTAATTTGCCTGCAGACCATAATGAGTCAGCAAATTCATTTTCAGTATTTATATTAGAAAACTCAGTTGTGAAAATTTCTTCCAACACTTCAATGTCAGTTTCTGAAGAATCAAAACCAACACCAGCATAATTAAAACCGTTATCTATTGAATATACACACATTCTATCTTCAGTAAAGAATCTATCAGTTGAGTAACCAATTACACCACCAATAATAGCTGAATCAGCATATTTATCGTTTTGGTTAATTGCACCTTCGTTTACACAGAACTTAATGAAACCTTCAGTATCCATATAAGCGACAATACCACCGATATATGAAAGAATATGATTATCAAAGTCTTGGCAACTTTCCATATATCCATCAAAGTAAGCGTTTTGAATGTTACCATTGTTCATATAACCTACAACACCACCAATCATATCATATTGATAAGTAAATGTTTTTAAGTAACCAGAGTTTTGAATATTGTTAAGTTTAACTTGCTCTAAAGCATAACCTACAACACCACCAAGGTAAACTGAAGCAGCATTTGAAGTAGAAACTGCCGTTACGTTACAATCATTATAAGCAACGTCTAATAAGTATTCGTTTTCAACTTCAGTTAAATCATAACCTGAAATATAACCTACAACACCACCAGCGTAAACGTTACCACCAGATGAGAAACCACCAATGTTTGTTGTTTTTGATTTAATTTCACCAATTTCTTCATCATTTTCATTTCTTATTTCAACTACTTGGTAATAGTAAGAAGAAATATCAATGTATGAAGCATCAAAACCATCGCCTTCTTTTGGTTCTTGATTTACTTTTACGTTAGCAATACGGTAATCTTGTGTACCAGTTAATGAACCAATAATTCCACCAACAAATGTACCAGAATTTGAGAAACCAGCAATTGCTGTTGTTACTGAAATATTTTCAATTGTAGTATTGTAACCCTTACCTACAACAGAACCTACATAAAGATATGTCATAATATCTTCACTCTTTAACTTAATGAAAACATTTTCTAAATAACCGTTAACAATTTGAGCACCGTTTGTATTACCAAACAAACCACCATAAGCTAAGCTTAATGAGTCAATTGTTAAACCTGTAATTTTGTGACCATTAAAGTTAAATACACCTTGGAATGGATATGTAGAGTTTGCACCAATAGGAGTCCAATATCTACCACTTAAATCAATATCTGCTAATAATATAAATTCACAGTTAATTGTTAATAAGTTACCACTATTAACATTTGTTGAAATCCAAGACAATTCTTCAGCAGAAGTTACAAGATAATATGTTCTCTTTTCAAGTTGTAAAGAAGCATTTTTACCATTGTAATAGTTAATCAAAGTTTTCTTAGGACCACTTGCATATCCTAATTTTTCTACTTCAGCCTCTACATCTTCTTTTGCAATTGCAATAAGTGCTTCGCTTTCAGTATTTTTCCACTCTTGACCTAAGCCACGAATTGATGGATAAGCAACATCGTCAACCAATTCATTTAATGTGTACTCTTCTGTCCAAATTTCTTTATTATTTAAACCTTCTTTTTGTTCAAGCTCATCAAACATAGGTGTTTTATCTGCACTTACGTTTACGACATCTTCACCTGGGTCATATCTTGTTACAAATAATTTTGGTTCACATTCATAACTATCAAGTGGAGTTGTAACACTTGAAGCAATGCTAAATGCATTAAAGAATGAACTATTTTTGTCTACAATACCAGCAATTAACATATAGTGATTTTCTGCAACGTTAGGATCAAGTTCTTGAGTAGTTTTTACATTACCATAAACGTTATTATAAGAACTATCAATTACTGAATTTTCTAACTTACCTACTAAACCACCAACATAACTATCGCCTTGTGAATAGGTATCAACAATTTCAACTGGAATATTATTATAACTATAATAAATACCACCTGTGAAATTATTTGATTCTAGTAATGAACAATTTTTTGCTAAACCTACTAAACCACCAGCAGTAACTTTACCACTTACTGAAGTACTATTACTATTACCCTTGTCTGAGTATACATAAGAAATTGTACTATTTACAGCTTTGCAAACAACTGCTGCCGCATTGTCTACATTTTTAACTATAGTTGATTCTAAACCTAAGTTTTTAATAGTAGCATCTTCAACAACACCGAATAAACCACCATAAACTGTATCATCTAAGTATGCACCGTCAATAGTTAAGTTTCTAATAACAAAACCATTACCATCAAATGTACCTCTGAAAGGATTTTCATCTGTACCAATTGGAGTCCAATAACGATTAGCTAAATCAACAAAATTTGTAAGTTTAATTGTAACATTAGTTGAATCAATTTCACCTGAATTAATTTTTGCTGATAAATAAGCAAGTTGTTCAGGTGTATTTACAATAAAGCTACCTTTTTCTTGTGATAACTCTTCTTGTTTATCAAACCACATTGAAGAAGATATATTTGATCTAATTGATGGGAACCAAGTGTCATAAGCTTGTATCCAAGTACCAGTATCTGACATTGACCAACCCTTATTTGTATATGTTGTTGAGTTTTTCAATGTTGTTGAAAGCTGTGCAAATGTTCCCTTTTCTGGACCAGTTGTTCCAACAGAACCTGCTGGTTCATAAGTTTCGGTTGATGCAGAAACAACTTCTGTATAGCCATTAAATATTGTTGTTCCACTATAAGCAGCATCTCTTAAATAGAAGTTGGCATCTGTATCAGCTAATTTAAGTAAACTATTTTTAAATGACGCAATAGCACCTAAAGCACTTGTTGTTTTTGAAATATTAGTTATATTTACATAACCAATATTTAAACATTTTTGAACATAAGCATATGCTTTAATATCAGCTGCTACAAATTTATCAAGTTTATATTTTCTTAAATCTGTTCCAGTTTGTTCAACAACAGCAACACCTAACATACCACCTGCATAAACATTACTATTACTATCTGATTGAATATCACCAGAGTTGTAACTGTTTGATACATAGAAGTGATAATCAGTTTTTGTTGTATTTGCAAAACCAACTATACCTGAAACAGCAACATAAGTTTTCTTACTAATAGTAGAAACATCAATATTGTTAGTGTTATAACATTCGGTAATACCTTGAACAACACCAGCAGTAGCTGTTTTATAAGCTTGAGCTGCACCAGCAATACCACCAATACCAATATAAGCGTTTGCTGTTGTATTAATTGAGAATGAAATTTTACCTTCATTACCAGATAATTTTATGTTGTTATTTAAGTTACCAGCAATACCACCAACTGTTGCTTTTGAGTAATTTTGTTTTGTGTTAAAAGCACTATAGATATTACTATAATTTACTTCTAAGTCACCATAGTTTTTAACATTTGTTAAAACTGAACTTCCATAAGTAAACGCAAATGCGCCACCTACATATAAAGTATGAGCGTTAGAGTTAACTGTAACATTACCTTCGTTTCGGTTATAACTATTTGTTGTTATATCGTTTGAAACTTTACCAGTTAAACCACCTGCATAAACTTCATGTAAAACTCCAGAACCACTATATGATGTTTTATTGTTAAATACATAAACTTTACCTTTGTTAGCGCAATTTTCTAAAGTTAAAGTTTTTGCTTTACCAACAATACCACCAAAAGATGTTTCTAAAGCAGTAGGATTATTTTTATGGTCAACTTCACCACTGTTAGAAATATTCTTTAAGATTAATGATGTTGCATCACTTAAACCTACTATACCACCAGCGTAATTTGAAGCAACAACACCATTTCTACTTGAAATATCAGTAATTCTTGTTGTGTTACCTTTAACATAACCTACTAAACCACCAGCAATCTTACCTGTTATTTCTCCACCAGTTAAATTAATGTTAGAAATTGTTGCATTTTCAACTACACCAAATATACCAGCATATTCTGCACCAACTTCTTCATTAATAGTTGCATATTTAATAGAGAAAGTTACATCTTGTCCATTAATTTTGCCTTTACCATCAATCTTACCTTTAAATGGATGAAGAGTTGTTCCAATAGGAACCCAATACTTACCACTTAAGTCGATATCTTTTGTTAATTGAAGTGTTCTTTCAGCATATGGTTTTGTACCATCAGTAATACCATTTTTTACATAATAAGCATACAATGCTAATTCTTCAGCACTATCAATTAAAAGATTTTTAGTTGTTTCATCTTCTTCTAATTCAGAAGCTCTAAATGTTTCCCACAAATAAACATCTGAGAACTCTAAATTCTTTAAGTATTTATTTGCGTTTGCATAGTCTGCATTTAATAAGAAGTTGCTACCTGCTTCCCAGTAACCATTATCAATATAATTGTTATAAATTACTTCTTTAGAACTAATAGTTAAATTATATCTAAGTTCTGAGTTTGAAATTCTTGTTGTTTTATAATCAATAAAATCAAAGTTAACAAAGTATGTATATGAAACATCAATATAATCAATAGTAAAGTAAGTTGTACTACCTTCAATTGAATCGTCAGCAACAGTAATTTGTTTAACAACATAACTAATGTTTGTAACGATTGAATTATTTGGTAATTGTTGTGTTAAAGCGTTATATGTATAAGTTCTAGTTTCTTTACCGTTAGCATCTACACCTGTTGTATAACTTCCACCTGTAACATAAATTTGAACACCATTAATACTTATAATATCTACGTCGTTATAATTATCAATAGCTGTTAAAGTATAGTTGTTATATCTTGTAATAGTATTAGAAATAGAATCTATAAATATATCATCAGCTTGATTTGTATAATATCTCTTTTCTACTCTATATTCTTCAAGAACAGGTTTATCTATGAAATAGAATTTAGTTTTCATATAATCTGGTTGAGAAGAATCTGTATTATTAAATGCTTTGTTTGCGTTAAAGGTATCTTCGTCTTTAACTTCAACATAAATACCTTCTGTAACATCATAAATATAAATCTTACCAAAGTGATCATTGTAATGTGTTAGAGTTCCAAAATCAGCTACTGTATAATTCCATTTAATAGAATCAAGCATTTCAGAACCATCAAAAGCAATATTTACATATAAGTCATCAACATTGCTTACATTTTGACCTTTTGAAGATATTGTATAAATATATCTTGCAAATGGGTTTGTATCATCACCTTCTGGAAGGGCTTTATATTTAGGATTTGTTTCAGTTTTTATTTGATAATAAGAACCAACAAAAGTATCTTCATAATAAAATTCTCTTGTAGAATATGGGAAAACGAATTGTTCTTCAGCACTATTTCTTAAAACACTTAAACCTGCTGTTTCAAAATCTGTAACCATATCAAAAGTTTGAGATTCATAAGCAACTGATAAGTATTTTTGTGGAACAGTACTATTTGATGAAGTATAAAGTGTATTTGAATAGTAGCTATAACCTTGTTGATAATCAATAAAGTCTAAGCTTCCACCACTTTGAGAAATAAGACCAATAAAACCTGCAACTGCTTTACCAGAATTTAACATATTAGTGTAGTAAATATAATCACTAACTAACCAGTTATTAGCAGCAACACAGTTAGCAAGAATAGTTTTTACAGTACCTGTTAAGAAATCAGGCATTATAATTGATGTTTGGTTATATTCTGCATTTAAAATCATATCGATATCATTAATAGTTCCAATTAAACCACCAACAATAACTTTAGAAATTACAGAACCAGTAGCAGTTACATTTTCAAGTTTACCTTGAATCATTCTTCCTACTGCACCACCAGCAACGGTTGCGTTTTTATTTCTTACATCAATAGATGAAATTGAGTTTGAAATAATACCACCATTGTTAAGGCCAACTAAACCACCAATAGCAATTGTTGTATCTACCCCATTACCATTATAGAAGTAGTTTATTGAAGCTAAACTTGAAACACCCACCCTAACACTTGAGTAAGTTTCAACTTCGCCGTATGTGATAGAAGAGCCAATAATAGTTCCCCTATTTTCACCAACAATACCACCTGCATAAGCAATAGAACGTAAATAGCACTTAGGACTGTTTTCAATAATAGTATTTACATAGTTAACTGTAGTTGATGGACCAACCAAACCAAATGCGCTACCTACAACACCACCAATAACAACTATTTCGCCATTAACAGCAATATTGTTTGCATTGTAATTCTTTTGAGTTGACTTATCTTCTACTTTGTTTGCATCAAATATACCAATTACACCGCCTGCATAAGCTACGTTTGTTATTGGGTTATTTGTACCACTATCGTAAAGCAATTTGCTTGAGTCACCATTATTCATTTCTTTAGTAGCATTAATATTAACTGATGCTGTTATATCTTTAATAATAACGTTACCTGTTGCAATACCAGCCAAACCACCAACAGCATTTTTACCTTGTACATAAGCTGAATTGCCATCCATACCAGAAATAGAAACGTTGTTAACAACGATTTTTCTGTTTGAAATATTATCGCTTGCATCTAAATGTCCAGCAAGAACACCAACATAGTTGTGAGCATTTGATAAAACTTCAATAATATTAAATTTTAAGTTTGAAACTACAGTATTAAATTCGTCATCAACAAGAGCTGCTGCTGCTTCTGTTCTAACAGTTTTAACTGTAGCAAATAAACCGAAGGCATTTGATGCTCCATCAACTGCAACATCAGTATTATTATTTAAATAAGAAATTGATAAATTATTAAACTCCATATAATTGCCTTGCAATGCACCTTGGAAAACTGTGTATGCAGTTGGAGTAAATTGATAATTAAAATCAATATCTCTAATTACTCTAAAATATTTACCAACGTTATCTTCAGTTGTATAGAAAACAAAAGATTCATAATCGTAAATAATTTGAGGATTTGTTCTTGCGCCTGTAACGTGAGAAATTTCTAAAGCGTTGCTACCATAGTAATATGAAGCACTTTCTAATACTTTGTAATAAATTTTGCTAATGATGTTTTTATCATTATATGTAATTTCAATAGTATCATTTGCTCTATAATTACTATCTTCAACGTAAGTTCCTTCTCCAGTTGTTTCTCTTACGTCAAGAACAGATGGATTTTGGTTACCATATTCAGCATAAATTAATTCTTTATCTTTAATTTCACCAGCTTCCATATCAACATTATACATAATTGTAATAGTTTCACTTTCGCCATGAGCTGAGAAATAATATGTAAGTGTTGATTTTGTGTTATCTAAAATTGTATAGAATAACAAATTATCATCTGTTAATAAGTTAACATCAATACCAGCTGAGTTATCGTAGTAACTTGTTCTTAATTTATCAACACCAAGAGCAACTTCAACTTTTTCAATTCTAGTTGGATTTGTTTCGTCGTAATAAATATAAGAAGCATCACTATAGTTTTTAGATTTACCAATATAATCTCTTTGGCTTACTGTATCAACAAGAGTTGAAACAATTACTGGTTTACCTTCAATAATAACCCAAGTGTATCCATCTACGTAACTGTAATCTGTTTCGTTATCAGCGTAGAAACCTTTATTGTAAACTAAGGACAAGTCATAGTTTGCAAAATTTGTATGAGTTGAGAATTCGTCAAGAGTTAATCCCTTAGCTTGTTTATTTTGTTCTTCACTCTCCCAAATTAAATCGCTCCAGGTTCCTGAAAGATTTAAGTAATAACAATTATTTAAAACGCCGTTAATTGTAATTTTTGTATAGTTAGCTGAGTTTGCACCAGCAAAAGGTGAAGCAACAGTACTGTTGTCAGAACTTGATTTATAACTAATTGAATAACATCTTGAAATTTCACTTGTACTTTCATCTCTATAAACAAAACCTGAAATATATTTTGAAGATGAAAGTGAGATATTTGAATAACAATCGTTAATTATACCAGCATTAGTATGAACAAAACCACCTACAATACCTTTTGAAGATACACCAACACCTGTATTTCTAATATCGTTATCAGTTTCTAATCTATAACCTTGAACATAACTTTCATAAATTTCAGCACCCTCTAAGTTTGAATAAACAAAGCCTGCTGTATCATTACTTGATAAGTTATTAATTGAACTATTGTTAAAGTAACAAGAAACAATCTTACCACTATTCTCGCCTACTATACCACCAGTTACACCATAACCATTAAAGTCAAAGTTTTGAACTTTTGAATTTGTTATGTAACCTGTTGAACTATTAGTTGCTGCAATACCACCATTTAATGCATCAGCAATAGTACCAGCATTAACGTCAATATTTAAGGTTAAGTTTAATCTACCAGATACAGTACAGTTTGTTAAAGTACCATTATTTACACTGGCTATACCACCAAATGAAACAGTTAAAGAATTTAATAATGAAACACTTAAACCCGCTACACCTGGCACATAAACATCGTTAACCATTGTAACTTTGTTTGTATAATAAACTTTTACATTATATAAAATTGTATCTTTTGAAACAGTATCAAATAAACCTAAAACACCTTTTTCAGCATAATCACTAGTATATGAGAAACTTGTAATATAAATATTGTAATTATTACCATCAAAAGTATTTATTGCTGTTGAAATAGGTGTGTAATTTGATAATACAATATCATTTACTAACCTATAATCAAGACCTTCGCACATATTAATAAATTCTTCTTCAGTTGAAATAGGAATTGCATTAATAAGGTCTGACTTATAAACAAAGTTTAAGATAAAGTCTTTTTCAATAGTAAAGTCAATTTTATAAGTAATGTTATCGCCAGAAATATTATGGTTATAAACGTTAGGGATACCATTTGCATCAACGTTTTTAATAATATTTCCTTCGTTATTTGTATATGAAAGGTTAACTCTCATAGACATATTTGAATTTTTATCAATTTGGAAGCCGTAAACAGCAAAGTATTCATTATAAAGTTCAACACCAAAAGTTGAATCGTTATATGATTGATTTGTTTGTAAGTAACCAGCTTCGTCGCCTTCTTTATAGAACCAAACACCTGAAGTTTTTACAGCAGAAGGATCTTCATAATTAAATTGTGCTTTTGAAATTGCACTTGTTAATTGTGCGAAGTAATTTGAAATATTTTCTTCAATTTCATAACCACATGCTACTAAGTATTTATAAAGCATATCGTTAGTATCGTTTGTTTCCTTCCAAGTTGTATACCAGTTACTGTACCAGTTATCAGTTTGTTCAGTTAATGCTTTATCATAGCTAAAACTTAAAGCAACTTGTAAAGGCATTGTTGTAGACATTGGTAAAGTCATATAACCATTTGTTGTGTTTTGAACTTTAATATCTAATACAGAGAACATTGTAATCAATACTTCTTTTGATGAAGAATATGATCTTTGTCCATCAACAATAGTTGCTGTAATAGTTACCTTTTTACCAATAAATTCTGTGCTAAAGATATTATTATTTGCAGTACTTGAAACATATTGTAATGTTTTGAAGTAATAATTTCCATCAGATTTTAATGTTGGAGTTAAAATTTCAATTTCGTTTTGAGTTAACTCATAATCATTTGAAGTTATCTCCCAATTAATTTCGCCTTCATAATTTGTTAATTTAACATTCATTAAATTATCTGTGTTAATTGGTAAATAATATATACCTTCATCACTTTCTAAACCATCAGCAAAACTAAATTCTACACCAGGTTGAGCAATTGTTGTAAATGTATAAGCAAAAGTTTCGATAATATTATTTTGTCTTGTTAAGAACTCAATATAAACAGTAAATTGTGTTTCATCAGGAACTTCACTACCAACAAGCAAACTGAAGAAGTAAATTTTGCTATAAGAATAAGTACCTAAGTTATTTAATAAATAAGTATCTTGTCCACTAGATTTTTCAACCATCATTGACTCGTTATAATCAGTTACGCTACCTGATTCTGGGTAATCAGTTAACAACTCACCTGATTCGCCAGAAATATTGTAACTAAGTTGAGTCATAAGTAATGGATAATTTGAAGGTGTTTCATAATAAACCTTCATTTTGTTATAGTTACTAAAATATGGATAAACTTCAACTGATAATACGCCAACGTTACCATTATAAATAATATTATTTTTTTCTGGTTCTTGTGGGAAGTCAGTTAAATTAGCATAAATTGTACCATAAACTTGGTTAATCTTATCTTGACCTTGAATAATAAAAGTCAAATTAGTTTTTATAGTAACATCTGAAGAAGCATTAAATTCAAAATTATAAGTAATATCATTTTCAACAGCTGTCATTTTATCTTTGTAGTTAATTGTGTAGGTTGTTGAAATACTTTTTAAAATTGTTTCTGCTTCGTCTTCATAATTTCTAACTAAATCACTTTTTACAATTATTAACATACCATTAACGTTTTGTGCGTCAAAGTTATCAACAATAGCATCAAGTTCATAGTCAGTAAATAAAGTTACAGTAAATGTTTGGGTTTGTAATTGAGAGATTTCAATTTTACTTTCAATATTATTTTCAAAAATAATATCTGTAGCACCTTTAATAATTGATAAAACAAATTCTCCACCAAATTCGTTTAAGACGATTGTTGAACTTGTAACATTAAATGATTCTTGTAAAATTGGAACATAACTAACAGTTAATTCTCTGTAATTACTATCCATAGCTTTAATAGGTGTAATAATTGGATTTGCCCCTGCAGGAACATCTACATAGAACAATTCGTCATCACTATTATAGAACCATGTTAAGCCATTAATTTTAAATAATTCATTAATTGTATTTGAAACATTGTTATCTTTTTTACCGTCTACTGCGTCAAGCATATCACTTAAAACAGTATCGTTTTTAACCATAAATCTTGTTCCAATAGCATTTGTGCTTTTTAAATCTGCATCATTTGCTGTTTGTAAATCACGAGTATAAGTTGTTTCTAAATACAATGTTTGAGTTTTTGATTTTAAAAGTTCAATTTTGCTATTAGCATCTTTTAAATTTTCAGTTAAAGCAACATTGCTATATAAATTTATATCGTTAACGCCGTATTTTACAACAATATAAATTTCTACTTTATAATTAGTATTTAATTTTGAAGAAACAGTAATTGTTGCCTTTCCTTCTCCAATAACTCTTAATGTTCCATCGCTATTAATTGCAACAACGTTTGAAGCATTTGTGCTAATGTTTAATCTAGCAGTCTTATGAGTTTTTGCATAAACTTCTAAATCTGAGAAAGAATTTAAACTTACTAAATTTATAAGTTGAATATCATTAACTAAATATTTTGATAAATAATCATAGTTAAAGAATAAAATTAATGAACTATCATCGTTTTTAATATAACTTTCGTATTTACCATTATTGTTTTTAACGTTTGCTAAAATTGTAATAGGAGTTGTTGCATATAAAACTTCATAAACACCATTTACAAGAATAGTTAAATAAGGTAAACCATCATTAATATTTGCGTTTTTGCCCCAACCTACTGAAACTGAAGCATTTTTAAGAGCTTCAACTGTAGTTTCACCATTTGCACTATTAACAATTGTTGCGTTTGAATTATTGTTAAATACAACATAGTACCAATAGTTTGTAGGAGAACCTGTTCCACTAATACCATAAGTCATTCTGTTTTCTTGAGAATAGAAAGAACCTATAGCAAAAGTATTTTGTGAAGCAACAGCATTTGCTGAAGCAATAAATACACCAACATCTTGTTTAGCTTTAGTATTAACATAACTTGAAGAGTTTGTTATGTTAACATTAACAGCATTTGCAATAAAACTACCTGCAGAACCATTTTTTGAAACAATATCATAATTATTATCTGCATAAGTAGCATCTTCAACCATATTGCAATCAAAGTAACTTACTGTGTAAGAGTAACTAATATTTGCTCTTGAAGCGTAACCAATAAGGCCACCAACGCTATTAACAGCTTTTACAAAAGTTCTTGAAGTATTAGTTGAAGAAACATAGTTTTCAGCACTAATATTGTTAATATAAACATAAGTATGTTCATCATTACCAGCAGCTGAACCAATTGCACCACCTACTCTATCATTACCTTCAACAGTTGCAATAGAATAAGAAGTTTCAACTGAATAATGTCTAACAGTATCACCAGTTACATCATCTACAATATCACCATTATAAATTTCGTTATAATGAGCATAACCAACAAGACCACCAACACTATAGCAATTAGGTGCAATAACTTTACCTTGAACAGAAAGGTTTTTAACTTTACCATAGTTGCTACCAACTGCACCACCAATTGCAGTATCTGCAAAGAATATTGTGCTATCTAAGGTTGAGTCAACCATAATATTTAATGAAGAATCAAAACCAGCACTATTATAAGTATAAACAATAGGTTTTGTTGTGTCATAACTGCCACAAACAATACCTTCGTTTTCAGCTACTAAACCACCAACAATGTATTTTGCATCTTTATTTTTAATAGTTAAATAAATTGAACCTGTTAAACCTAAAGATGTAGGATTTAAGTTTTGAACAGTACCGTAGTTTTTAGCTACTAAACCACCAACAATTAAATTTTTATCTGAAATTAATTTTAAGTTTTCAAAATTAGCTTCAATATTTAAAAGTTGACCATAGTTAACATATGTTAAACCACCAAAAGTATAATCTTCAGAAATAGTTGGTTGGAAGAAACTATAACTAATTTTTAAATATTTTACAGAACCATTGTGGCCAATTTCATAGAATAAACCAAATGCTGCAACACCTTCAGCAACGTTACCAACATATGCTATATTTGAAATTTTGTGATAATAATCAATTACAACACCAGTTCTTACATTAGTGTAAGAATATTTTCCAGAAAATTCACCATTAAAACCAAATGCATAATATTCGCTACCTTCAGCAAAAACATCTTGTTTTAAGTAGTTACCTTCTGAGAAAGTATAATATGTTCCGTCATAGAAATTTTCATCTGTTATATCACTTACTGGATAGTAATTACCCATTGGTTCCCAGTTTTTAGTTGAATCTAAAACAATATCTTTTGTTAAAACATATCTTTTTGTAACAGATTCAGCATTATCTGAAACATCATATAAATCATCTAAAGTTGAAATTTGATAAGGAACTTTAATACCATCTGCAACAGTTACATAGAAAGTTAAGTAATTTTCCCAAATAGAAGTAGCATCATTTAAAACTGTTGTATAAACATAATAATCTGTATCAGCAACATATTCTTCAGCTACTACATAATTTGGATCATCAAAATAATAGAAAGTGTTTTTATAGAACTCTGTTTCAAGAATATCTACTTTAACGTATTCTTTTTTAAGCAAATAATTGTGTTGAGTTTGTGTAATTGCTTTATCTTCAGGCATAACAATTAAAACTGATAAACCTGCATTATTTGGAGTAAATTTTAATACATATTCGTTTGTATTTTCTTTTTGTTCAACAACAAGGTCTTTAACAACTCTTGATGCTAATTCATTTTCGGCATAATAATCTTCACCATTAACAGTTAAAATATCATAAGATTTAACTATTAAGTTTTTGTTATATGCACTTGCTTTTTGAACAACTAAATTAATTTGAGTTTCATCAGCTAAACCTTGTTTATAATATAATTGTTCTCCACTAAAAGTGGTTAAAGCAGAAACACCTTCAGCGTTAACAATTCTAATAGATTCTGTTTTTGTAAAATCATAATTAATTTCTCTAATTTGAATTGATAAATAAACTGAAGTAGTAATTACATTGTAATCGTAATTTTCGTTTAATTTAAACCAATAATAACCGTTATCATCAACAATTGTATTAATTGGAAGAATTAAACTATTATTATTGCTTGGGTTTAAAACCCCTTCTCTTAAAGTAAAGATATTTTCGGTAATGCCATTAACAATTACAATAATTCTACCATAATTATCAAAATTATAAGTAGCTACTCTACCAGACTTTTTGTTTGTTTCAATTTTTAAAGAAAAAGCAGTTGGGTCATTAATTGTTTCATCTTTAGATATATAAGCAATTGTATTTGGGTTATAAATTGAAACTTTTGTTAAATCAGTGTCAATACTTTCAACAGGAACATAAGAAGAAAGTCTTACTTGATGTGACCAATATGAGCCATCAAGATTTGTAAGTTTAATAATAACAAAATAAACTTGACCAACAGAATTATCTTGAATAAATACAAAAGAATTTCTTAAGCAATCAAATTGGAAATTTTCGTTACCAATTAAAGTAATTTCTGAAGAAGCAACACCATTATAATCTATTGAGAAAGTACCCATTAAATTTTCTTCAAGAACTTCAGTTTTATAAACTGCATATTCTAAAGTATATTGAGTTGCTGTTGATGGTAATGTTGAAAGAGCAAGACCAATTCTTTTATTTACTTTAACTTGAGCGCTTGAAACATTTTTATTGTCATGTGTTAATTCAAAACCACCTACCCCATAAGAAGTGTTTGTTGAAGCCAAGTTAACGGTAAAATCAGTAATAGGTCTATAAACACTAACATTAATTGTGTATGTTTCTTTTAAGTTTGTTGTGTTAATGTTTACTTGAGCTTTACCAATACTAATTGGATTGATATAAAATTTAACTAAATCGTTTTCGTCTCTTATAATTTGAATAACAGTTTCGTCAGTTGAAGTAATAGTAATATTTTTAACATTAGCACCTAGTGGAATATAACTTAAAATTATTGTTGCATCAAAACCACTTTCAAGGTCTAAATATAATTCTTCAAGACCAACAAAAGTTGCGTCAAATTCAATATCTTCTTTTTTTATTGTTTGAACAATTTTTTGATTATTTCCATCTAATTTATATAAACCAGTAGTTTCGTCAACTTCATAAGAATTATATTCGTATGAATATTTTGTAAACTCACTAATACCTTGAACAACATTTAACTTAATAGTTGCGCAAGCTTGTTTTGTTGGATATGTTTCTGGCTTAACAGCCTTTAATACAATATAGAAAATATCACCAATATTAAGTTTATTTGTTTCGTTATTTGGTTTTAAATAGAAAGTTGTATTTTTATCAAATTCATTTTCAAAATTAACAACGTTTACAACATCTTTTGAAGCACCAATTGTACGTTGAACTTTAAAGTATTCTGCAACAGAAGTAAGTTCTTCAAAACTTGCATTGTAGAAACTCATTTTGTATTTTGCATTTTCTTGTAAAATACTTACTGGGTTACCTACGTCAACTCTTAAAGATGTACCCAAAACAGCTGTATCACTATTTATATAAATTTCAGATTCGTAAAAACCTTCAACAGCTGCTTGATTTTCAACAATATTTAAATTATCTAAAACTTGGTTGTTAACAGAAAAGTTTTTAATTAAAGCATCATTTTTAATGTTAACAACATTGTTTAGTGGATAATTATCAACTGTGTAGAAATCATAATCACAAGTAAATTTTATTGGATATAAACTATCTGGATAGTTATCATTTTCAGTTGTCTTTTTAGTAGCAACTACTTTTATATAATGATATGTATATGTTGCTTTTGCGTAGTATGAATCTGTTTCAGCATCATAATAGGCATCTGTTACTTTATCATCTTGAAGATAGTTATCTTCCCCGTTACTTCTAAAGTAAACTGGTAAGTTTGTATCTTTAATATAATTGAAAGCAACTTTTTCACCATTTGAGTGAACTTTTAAAATAATATCAATGTAGTTTAAATCTTCAATATTAATAATTAAATTTTGAATATCGTTAGTTGTAATTTTATTTGTTTCAGTTACATCTGTTCTTGATTTACCTAAATAAATTTCAAACTCTGAAATTGGTTTTACTACCCTAACTTGAGTGTAAGCAATTAAATCATCTCCTAATGGATTTGCATAAACTGCTTGAACATAAAAATCTTCAATACCTAAACCATTTTTAATTGTAGTTAAAGTTAAATCGTTTTTATTAAAGTTAATACCAAAATTTAATAATTGTGTGTTTGTGTATTCTGTAAATGTAATACCATCATCTTCCATTTTACCAATGTTATAAGTAATTTTTGTAACACTGCTTTTTAATGGAGTTAATTGTAATAATCCTTCTTGTCTTAAACTTAAAACACTATCTTTAACACTTGTTATAGCCAAGTTGTTTTTTGTAAAGTAAATTCCTTTTGCAACTTCAACAACATTAACAACTACACTTGCTTTTTTACCGCCTTCATTACTATAAGCTGTTAAAACTGTTGTACCAGGTTCATAAGCTGTTATACGTTTTTTAACACCTTTACTTGTATGAGTTGTATTGTTATCAATTTTTAAAATTTCGTTTGATAAACTAAAAGTAACACCATAGTTAAAATCATCAGGAACACCTGAGAACGAAACTTCAAAAGTTGCAGTACTATCGTTAGTAGAATCTATATAAAAGGTATAAGAGCCGTCTAAGTGATCATCAAAAGTACCTTCTGATCCTGAAATTCTATAATCGCCGTTTTCAAGTCTTGTAACGTTAGCATCGCCTTTTTTATAAACAAAACCCAGCGAAAAAGAAAGCGAGTCGTATCTCTCACCACAACCATAAAAAAGCCCACAGCAAACTAGCAACATTAAAACAAAAAATGTACTAAAAAACTTTTTCATTTTCTTCACTCTTTTACCCTTTTATTTAATATAAAATTATACAATATTTCAGCCTTTTTGTAAAAGGATTAACCTGTTAAATAATCGTAAATTTAATTAATTTTAGCAAGCCACCTTTTAAAAATAATTTTACAAAAATTACTTTTAAAAAATGGCTTTTTTGTTGGTTTAAAATGTAATAAAAAATTTAATTATTTTTATATTTTTTTAAACTTTTTTTTATAAATTAAACCAACAAAAAATTAAACCATTTAAAACTTTGAGCATTAATTTTAATTTGCTTTAAATAAAAGCCATTTTACTTAAAAATACTACCCTGTTTTATATACCCTTAATGGCTCTTGAAAAATTTTCAAAAGCCATTTAAGAGTTTTTATTATTTTTTTTTAATAAGTTAAAACTTATTAATCACACTTATTATAAAGAGAGATTAAAGCATTAACTCTTTGTTGTGATTGGTTTTCACCACCACTGCTATATACATAACCACCGCAATCTTGAAGACCTGCAGGAGTAAAGTCATAAACATTTCTCATTTCAGCTTCTTCACGTTTTAAGCCTAAAATACCCCAATAGTTAATATCTGAACCAGCGTTAATATCAGTTGAATCACAACGATATGATACAGTCCAATCAGAAAGATTATATCCTTTTTGTCCTGCAAACCATCTTAAACCAGCTTCCGTAAAAGACCAATAAGCCCAACTTTCGGTTTGAATTAAATATGAACTTTCATCTGGAATAGACATATCAACTATTTTTGTCCATGAAACTTTTGAATGAATATTAGATTCAATGTAATTATCTATTTCACCTTGACCTGTATCTTCTGTAAGATTTTCAAATTCAGATTCTCCTGAGCAAGTATAAACACCTGCTTTTTGTTGTTTCTTTCTATCTTCCATTCCCCAAACAGCTCCACCTTTTTGAATGGTAATAACTGTTACATAATATTTTAAAATATTACCAGTAGCTTCTTGAGAAACAGTATCAGTAAAGCCTGTTTTACCTGCTAAGTTTTTAACAGTACCAGAACCCCTACCACCAGCAATTTGGCCACGATAATCGTAAATAGTTGCACTAGAATCACTACTTGTATATTCAATATCATTTGAAATTGAACCTGTATTATAACCTTCAACACTACCACCATTTGCATAGCCTGCAATACCACCAATGAATGCTAATGCGTGAGTATCATCTTCATAGTTACTCATACCAGTAGAAGCTTCGTTACCAGTACCATTATATTTAATAGCACCACTATTTGATGTACCTGAACCACTAACACTACCTGCGTTTATGTAACCTACAATACCACCAGCATAGTTTGCAGATGTTTGTGTAATAGCAACTGTATTTGAACAATCGGTTACACTACCACCACTTATATATCCAACTATACCACCGATATATGTTGAAGAACCACTAATTGTACCTGAGTTTGAACAATTACTTATTGTACCAGCATTTGTACCAACAATACCACCAAATCTTGAAATTGTTACATCAGAGAAAGATGTACTATTTTCACAATGATCTACTGTAGCACCAGAAACATTTTCTTTAACAACACTACCATAATAACTACCTGAAGTTGCTTTTTTAATACTTGAAGCTTTTAAGTAAGAAATTGTAGCACCATTAGTATTTTTATTTACAAGAGATCCTTCAAAGTTTGAAGCATTAATTGAAGAAACTGAACCATCGTTAGCAGTTGTAATAGTACCATCATTTTCGTTTGTAATAACTGCAACTATACCTGTTACTTTAATAGTAATAGATTCAAGTTTTACTGTTTGAGCATCAAGTTTACCAACAACACCACCAGCATTACTGCTTGTAATTGTACCTTCAAATGTTCCACCAGTAATAGTAGCACCACCACGACCTAATATACCACCAGCTGTACCACTTGTAATTGTTGCTTTTGTACTACATTCAATTGTTAAATCAGTAGCACTTGCAGCAGCACTATAACCTACTACACCACCTGAATAATCTGTACCTGAAACTGTACAACCTGTGTTTGTTCCACCAGCAATAGCACCACCAGAAGCATAACCAACATAACCACCAGCATATTTACCTGTAATTGTTGATTTTGTTGTACCACCATTAAGTACAGTATCTTTATCCATCTTACCAACTAAACCACCTGCGTTAGTTGAAGCTTTAACATTAGATTCATTTTTTCCACCCTTAATGGTACCTTTTTTAAGGTAACCAGCGATACCACCAGAACTTTCGCCGTTTTTAACTTCTCCACCTGTACCATTTGTAACAGCTTCATGTGAATTATCGCTCGCGTTAACTTGACCTACGATACCACCAGCATTTGATGAAGAAGCTGTTGCGTTAACAACACCACCTGTACCATTTGAGATAACAGCATCATTTTCTAATAAACCTGCAATACCACCAACGTTTGTAGCACTTGAAGTAACTTCTCCACCAGTACCACCTTTAACTGTACCATATTTTAAGTGACCTACGATACCACCAGCATTTGTACCTGATGAAGAAACTTTTCCACCAGTTACAGAACCAGAAATTTCGCAATCAGCACCTTCCATAAGACCTATAACGCCACCAGCGTTTGTGCCTCCAGCAACTTCAGCACCTTTTAAGCTACCTTTAACAACACCTGCAAGCATAGAACCTACTACACCACCAACGTTGTCTCCACCAAGAACTTTTGTGCCTTCTACTGAACCACTAATTTCGCCAGATTCCATATATCCTACGATACCACCAGCGTTTTTCTTATCTGCTTCGCCACCTTTAGCGTAGCCTTTAACAAAACCAGCTTCCATATATCCTACGATACCACCGTTGTTTTCAGAAGCATTTTTAGCTTGACCACCTTCAAGAGAGTATGTTGTTGTAGCACTATCATATGTACCTTGTACAGTTGAAGAACCTTCAAGATAACCAACTACACCACCATTTGATTTTGAAGTTGAGCTAACAGCATTACCACCTTTACCACCACTTACTTTACCAGCTGAAACAAGACCTACAACACCACCACATACTGCGTTAGCAGTTGTACCTGATGGGTTGCCACCTTTACCACCTTTAACATCGCAGTCGCTGTGTTTAACAAGACCTACAACACCACCAACGTATTGTTCAGCAGTAACTGATTTACCTTCAGCAGAAGCTGTATATGTAACATCAGTTCCACCTACGTTAACAACTTTGTCTTTTCTTATTTGACCACCAGCATCTAACAATCCAGCAATACCACCAGCAGCAATTTTACCACCAGTAACATTTGCTGAAACAACACCATATACTTCTGGGGTTGAAGTACGTATTGTACCTGCTAAACCACCAATATAATTTGTTGAACCAAAAGCAACAGAAGTTACGTTTACATATGTTTTACCACCTTCGATGTAACCTACTACACCACCAGCATATGTATCATCACTAGCTGTTCCTGCTGAAACAGTTTTTGTACCCATTTCAACAATATTTGAATTAGCTAATTCACCACTATACATTTGACCTACTAAACCACCAGCGTTTGCAACTGAAGCAACTTGACCAGCGTTTTTAGCACCATAAATTTTTGTTTCTTTTAATACACCAATTAAACCACCAGCAGTTTGAGTTGTAACTGATCCACTACCAGAACCAACTGTACCAGTGTTTGTAATTGTGTAAGAAGTTCCATCAGCGCTTGAGTGACCAAATTTATTAGAAGTTCCATCTAAGTAACCAACAATACCACCTGCTGCTGTTGTTGCAATGATATTACCACTGTTTGAGATGTTACCAAAAGTTACATCTGTAGGTTCAGCTTCATTAATAGTAGCTAAAATTAAGTTTGAAGTTGATTGAGCTATAATACCACCTGCGTAAACAGAATCTTTAACAGTTGCAGCATTTGTTGATTTTGTAATTGTTAAAGTTGATTTTGAAGTACAAACTACACCACCAGCGTTTTCTGCAGCTTTAATTGTTGCAGAATTTGTAACTGTAGCACTCTTAATTGTTAATTCACCTTTAGCATAACCAACGATACCACCTGCGCTATCGTTATTTGCAAAAGTATCATCAATAAAGCTGTTTGCTGAAGAAAGAACTACGCCTTCATCATAAGAAGCTTTTAATGATAAGAATTTTTCTGCAATAGAACCTTTAAATGTTGTAACAGCACCATTATTTGTTGTAGTAGTTAATAATTTTTCTGCAGAACCATTATAAATACCAACAATACCACCTGCAATTAATGAAGGTTGAGTATCTAATGAGCTACCAACAACACTTGAGTTTGTATAAGATGTAACAGCAGTTAATTGTGTTCCACCTGAAATTGTACCAAATAAACCACCTGAAACGCCTGCGCTAACGTTAATAACTGAAGCGTTTGAACTTGTAAAGTCACCTGTTAAAACACCATCAACAATAGCACCAATTAAACCACCTGATAACCATTTACCAGCAATTGTACCACCAGTATTATTGCTTGACATAATGCTTGCGCATTGTACAAAACCAGCAATACCACCTGCATAGTAAGCAGAATTATCAACAGTTGCACCCATTGAACCTGAGTTTGTACATTCACTAATAGTTAAGTGTTTAGCAAAACCAACAATACCACCTGTAAATGATGCGCCTGTAACTTCATCTTCACCAGTAACAGTAGATTTGCCGTTTGCATAAAGAGTTGCTTTATTTGTACATTTGCTAATTACAATATTATTGTTTTCAGCCTTATTATTATAAACTAAACCAACAATACCACCTGAGTATGTTACTTTTTCAGAACCAATAATTGCTGCAGTTTCGATGGTTACTTCAGTAATATTAATTAAAATATCGGTAGAAGTTTTGTTATTTAAGTATAAGTAACCAACTGTACCACCTGCTTTTGAACCTTCGTCTGTAGCTTGAATTGTTCCGCTATAGGTTTTAGCTTTAATAGTAATTGAATTTTTCTCGGTTGCATAAATTTCACCAACAATACCACCTGCGCTATCGTTTGCTGATACACCTGCAGAGTTAATTACATATTGTGTAATTTCACCTTCAGTCATATAACCTACGATACCACCTGCTATTGCATATTCGTTAGATGAAGCTGAAATACTTGATGATGTTTGTGTTAGAACTGAAGCAGTTCCATCAATTTTACCATCGTACATATATCCAGCCATACCACCAACCATTACTTTAACAAGTTTTGAACCAACTTCCATACCTAAGTTGTTTGTTATTGTTGAAGAAATAATTGTACCTTTTTTCATTTCACCAGCCATACCACCTAATGAAACTGTTTTTGTAATATCTTTATTTTTATTATCAAGATCAGCAAAACCAAAGTTTGTAGATAAAGATAAAGATGTGCTTTGTGGTAAGCTTGTTGAATTAATAGTACCGTTAACCATTTCACCAGTTGCACCACCAATCATTAATTTTGGTGTTAATACTGCAACGTCAGGAGTAATTGTACTATTTGTATTTATTTTTGCGTTTGCTGCACTAATTGATGTTGAAATATTAATTGTACAGTTGTTAATTTCACCACCATTAATTTGACCAGCAATACCACCAACTGAATAATAGCCAGAAACTTTATTTGAACTTGCTATTACAAGATAGTTAAGTTTTGCAACTGAATCACTTTGGCCAAGTACACCTGCTACTGTACCAACATATGATTTAGAAGCAACTGCACCAGTAGCACTATTGTTAAATACAGAGTAAACGTTTACGCCTGTAATTGTATAGTTTGATGTTGATGTACCTTGAATTGTACCACCTGTCATAACACCAACAAAACCACCAATGTAACTAATATCTTGAGCTACTAAGTCAACAGCTGTTACTGTTAAGTTAGATGCTGCATTTGTTTGAGCAATAGCTCCACCTTGCATCATACCAACAAAGCCACCAGCAAATTTTGCATTTGAGTATGACATTGTAGGATTTTCTGCATCGCCAATATTAATTTTAATATTCTTGTATTCATATTCTTTAAATGAAACAAGTTCAAGTTCTGTATTATAAGTTTGTGCATTATCAAGGTTGAAAGATGCACCTGTAATAAATGTTGTCCAATCGCCATTTACTACATATGAGTTTTGAATTGTAACTTGTTGGATTGTTCCAGTACTTTGGAAACCAGCAACTAAACCAGTTTTTGCATAAGAATCTTTAATTGTAAAGTTCTTAACTACAGTATTTTCTGTAATACTATTTACTTTTGGTAAAGCTCTTAACAAACCATGAGATGAATACATATTCATAATTGTTTTGCCGTTACCATCAAAGTCACCAACGAAAGATACATTTGTTTTATCCCAACTTTCTGACCAATAAGTTTCTTTGCTATATTTAACAAAGTCTATGTTCTTATCTAAGATATAGTATTTGAAAACTACACCATCAGAATTGTTGCTTCTTACTAATATATCTAACATACCAGCATGTTTAATGTGGTAAGGTTGATCAATAAAAGTACCATATGATTTTACTGGTGAAGCTCCTGTAGTATTTGAAATTGGTTTTAAACCGTTACCAGTATAAAGCATTAATAAGTAATCTCTTATAGCATCACCATCTGTAGCACCTGGTTCGTTAACAATAATATTTAACATATTATTTGTTGTGTAACCATAGTTAAACCATGATGTATCAAAAGATGTTTCATATGTACTGCCTAAATCTGACTTAGCAAATAAAGCAGAAATTTGTTGTTCGTCACCAGGTTTTAACCAACTACCCTTTAAGGTATCGCTTAATTTTGTATAATTTAAGCCGTTTTCATCACCTGCAAGAGTTGAAGACCATACATAAACACCTTTATCGGTAATTAAACCGTATTTGTCTTTACCATCAGCACCAAGTCTAGCAATATTTGTGTATGCTACTGGACTTGTACCAACAATTGGTCTGCAAATTTCAATATTTCTTGCTTGAGTAGCACTAATACCTTCACCACTCTTACCATCTGCATTTTGCTTTAATCCAGCATAAGCAATGTAATCGTAGTAAGTATTATATAAGTTGTATTTGTTATTTGTATTTGCAATTGGATATGTATTTTTTGGTTTAACACCAGTAATATCAAGGTCACCAATTGTATAACAATTTGAAACTATACCAAATTGAGTATCACCTACTAAACCAGCAATGTTTGCGTTTGCATGTGTAGGAGTAATTGTTCCTGAATAGTAACAACTATAAATGTTTCCTACTTTATCGGCGTTACCATTAATGTTAACTAAACCTGAAGCAGCACCGTTTGCTTTAATGTTTGCGATACTGAAGCAAGTATTAATTACACCATAGTTATTAAGAACTAAACCAGCTGAAGTAGATGCTGAAACTAAACCAGAACTACCACAAGCAAATAAGAAACCATTATTTGTTGTTGCAAATACTTTACCAGAAGTATTATTAACTTTAATCATTACACCAACAATAGCTGCATCTTCTGGGATTTCATTAATTACATAGCTTGAAGCATTAATAGCTTTGCCTTGACCATTAAGAACCCAACCTTTAGCAGTTGTTGATAAAGATCCAGAATAATTGCTTGTTAATACATAGTATTTATTTGCTTCAATTGTTGTTGAAGTTGTTAAAGCAGTAGGACTTAATTTTGTTCCTGACTTATAACTATCTGTACCTTTATTTTTGTAATTTTTGTAGTAGTTAGAATAAATATCTGTTGAAGTATCTAAACTAAATGAATTTTTGAATATTCCTTTATAGATTTTTTCATATTCACGAGTTGCGTTACCAACTAATTTTGTTTGGTCGATACTCTTGAAGTATGCGTTATATCCATTATCTGGAACAAGAGCTATTGGTTCACAGAAGTAAGTATTTGTTTCGTTTGCAATCATTCTGTTATTTGTTCCAACAACAGGACCCATGCTAAGTTGTAATTTTTGAGCTAAAGCATAGTCTCTAATTGAACTTAAAACAATTGTACCTACAGAGTCAATATCTTGTGTATAACTTGTGGAACATTCACCAACAAGACCACCAATATTATGAGGCTCTGCATAGAATAATGAAGAAACTTTTGAAGATCCAGTATTAACATTAATACCATCACCCTTACCTCTTCCAAGAGAAATGTTACCAATTACAATTACGTTATAAACGTAAAGATTTGGACATTTAGCAACAGCACCACCAATACTCATTACTTGTTCTTGGCTACAAATAATGTTTGTTGAAGAGAAAATATTTTTCAAGTTAACAGTTGCACCAACAGCAGTTGCATCAGCAAGAATACCACCGATGAAAACTGTACCAAGCATAGTAGAACCAGCTGTTCTTGTTACTTTAATTTCTTTTGCGTCGTTTACAACATTAGTTAATTCGCAATCGTTATTATCGGTTTGAGCGATAATACCACCAACAACAAGTTTTGTATATTTGCCTAAGTTAACATAAATTGAAGTATTGTTATAAGCATTTGTTACGTAAGTTGATTTATTTGTAGCAATAATACCACCAATAGTAATAGAGCTACTTTCATCATCAACATTAACATTAATTGCTTTTTTAGCTTCTTGAGTAGATCCATCAATATTTTGTTTGTAATAAATATCACCTACAGTAAAGCTGTTTTGACCAATTACACCAGCAATATTTGATAAACCTCTAAGATAAGCTGTTATACCAGTGTTAGTAATGTACAAGAAGTTTGCACCACCAACAATAGCTTCGTTTACAGTTGTGTATCTATCTACAGCACCAACGATACTACCCATAAATGTTCCAGCAGAACCTGTTCTTGCAACGATAGGTCTAGCAGCAGTACCAACTGTTAAATCGTTGTTTCTTACATACAAGAATCTTAATACACCTTGAATATTACCAACGATACCACCGAAGTATAATTCTTCAATATCATAATCGTTTAAAGTAATACCACTTGTTACTGAAATACTTGAATTTGAAACTACATATCTAATTTCACCAATATTTCTACCAGCAACAGCACCAACATATTTAATACCATTAGCAGTTGAAGGTTTTCTTGTATAGTTAACATTAATATCAACACTAACGTTTGAACTTGAGATGTATGATAATGAACCAACACCAACAAACAAACCAACTGTTGAAGCATTTGTTTTTGCTACACAATTATGTGTTACTGAAATTGGATATGTTGTATATGAAATATTATTTGCAGGATCAGCATTATCAAATGATTCTTGATAATCCTTTTGTTCATCTTCAGTTAAATCAACTGAAGAGTTGTCAATAGCATCAAACTTACCTTTAAATTCAAATGTTGTATCGCTAGTAACATTTGCTGTAAAGATATAGTTATAGCTATAGCTCTTATCATCAGTACTTGATTTATCATTTCTTCTTAATGTTGCTAATTTTAAGTAACCAACTGGACTATAACTTCCAATTTCCTTATTAGTATCATCAATATAATAACCTTGAGTAACTGTGAAAGATTTTTTAGCTTCAACTGTATTAGCAAATTTATAGTCAAGCATACTTTCTTTGCTTACTTCATCTTTTAATGAAGAGTAAATATTAACATTGCTTATTGAAGTATTTGTTGCACTTCCAAGTAAAACAGAAGCGATTGTTTCGCTATCTAAGATATCACTGAAAGTAACATCATATTCAGATAAGACCATATTAAAGTTAGAGAATGTAGCGCCTGTACTATTTTGTAAAATTGCAAAAACACCTGAAGTCATATTTGTTTGTTTACATTCAATATTGAATAAGATAGGTTTTCTTTGGTAAGTTTTTTCACCAATCTTATATGTAATATTGTTACCATACAATTGACCCCTAAAGGTTGTTGTAATAGGTGTAATATCAACTCCTTTAAAGTCAAGGTCGTTCATAATAACATAAAGTTTACCTGAAGAGTTACCTTCTTTTAAAGTGTTAATAAATTGATTTGCAGTAAAGATTCTAATAACTGATGATTCATAACCATAATCAAGAATTGGTAATAAAATATCATCATTATAATTCCAAATTGTTCTAGACCATTTTGATTCAGCAAAATAAACATCTCTTAATGTTGAAACACCATAATCTGTTCCTGAGAATAATGCTCTGAAATCATTTGGAGCGATTATACTTTCGTTTGCTTCCCCATCGCAAAGGAATGAATATAAGTAACTATCGTAATTATAAGTGTTTTCGTCTTGAACGCCCCATAATTCGAAATAACTTCCAACTTCTAATAAATCGTTACCTTGTGCGTCTTTTGCAGCAGGGTTAAATTTATCATCTGTACCAATAGTTGAAATGTCTGGGTCTGAGAAATCTCTTAAAACATAGTTCTCAACAAAAATTCCACCATTTTCTTTTACCAATGTTTTGCCTGTTGCATCTGCTTTATTTTCAAACTTGCCGTATAAAGCACCAACATAACCAGCCCCTGAATTTACATATTCATATAAAGCATCAAAGTCTTCAGTATCCCAAAGGTTTGCTGAAACTATATTTGATAAAGCAATTGAACTGTAATCTGAATTTGTTTCTGCATAATCTGCAAAATATCCTTCTTCGGCAGATTCAAAAATTTTACCAATAATTCCACCAATCTTTGTGTCTGGACTTGTTAAGTTACCTAATAAGCTTGCTGTTGTATAAACGTTAGTAAGCTCACCAATATATGTACCACCAACAATACCACCAACACCTTTAGCATAACTATTTCTTACATCAACACGGTTATAACTATCAATAATAAAGCCAGAGCCATAACTACGTCCGTCACCAGCGTTAACACCAACAATACCACCGATATAGTTAGGTGTACCACTATCAAATAATGTACTGTTAACATTTACATCAACTGAAACATCACCACTTACATATTTAAACATATCTTCTTCTAAAGTTGTAATTACATCTTTATTAAATGAAACATATGTTTGACTAATTTTACCAAAGTTAATAGCAGCAATACCACCAGCAACTTCGTTAGCACTAATAAAGTGTTCTTCGTTTTCAGTTGTAGCAATAAACTCTGCACATTCTACATAAGTTTGTGAACCTACAAAACCAAATAAACCACCAGCATAATCAGAAATTATACTTACAGGTTGATCATAGTCAACGCTATCATCAGCCAAGATTGTGTTTGGTATAAACTCACCTACGTGAATATTATAAAGGTTAGGTTCTTCAATATCGCTATTACCAATAACGTCAATAATTTGTGTTAAATCAGCAAGACCTACTACACCACCACCATAGTAAACATTTGAAGGTAAACGGTGTAATCTTAAGTTGTTATTAACTTCACTTAAACCACTTGAACTTGAAGTTGGTTTAATTTTTTCCCAAATCATATTTGAAGTAGTAACGGCTGAAACAGCTTGACTACTTGAAGAAATACTACCAACGACTGATAAGTTAGATTGAATATCAGAAATTGTATTAAGTCTATCTGTATCACTTGAAATAACAATACCAGCTAAACCACCAACATAGTTATTACCAGTAACAATACCACCAGCATCAGATGAAGCAACTAAAGTAATGTTAGAAACGTTACTATTAACAATTGCACCAGCTAAAGCACCAACAGTTGTTGTATTACCAGCGTTAACACTTGTAACTGACAATGTTACATTTTTAACTGCAGCATAGTAAATATCTTTGAATAAACCGAAAGAACTCTTACCACTTGAAGTATCTGACAATTTAATGTTGTACATTGCAAGGTAGTTACCATCAAAAATTGAAGTTAAGTTAATTAATGATGTGTATTCTACTGATGTTGAGTAAACTTCTTCTGAGTTTGAGAAGTTAATATTTTTAATAAGTCTTATATTACCTGTAAATTTAGTTGTAATGTTTTCATTGAAACTTTCTTGACCAATAGCATCTTTAAAGATGTTGTTATATTGTTCAAAGTTAGCAACTAAGTGTGGGTTTAAATAAGAACCGATATCATAACCATCTACATATGTATAGTAATATGTATTAGTTTCTGAATTATTAGTTTTTGTAACATTAATAACTCTACATGACATTGCAATAGTGTTAGCACTAATAAGTTCTGGATAACCATTTGTGCTACCTACTTGTTGATAAATAGCCCAAACACCACCAGTGCTTTCGCCGTCATAATAATAGAAATTTGTTATTGAGTTATCAAAACTAAAGTTATTAAAGCTTTTCTTTTCAACAAATTCGTTTGTACCTGCTACATCTTCTTGACCTTCAAGATTAATTACTGGATCATCAGAAAGCATTCTTGCTCTTTCATGATCGTAATCAAAATCTTCTGTTTTTTCTTGCATGAAGTAACAGTTTTCAATTGTACCTGTATTTGTGAAGTTAGGGTCTGGTGAAGTATCTCTACCTTCAAAAGCCCCGTGAGTATTAAGTTTGCCTGAGTAAATTTTACTTAATGAATATGATGTTGTTATATAACTATCTGTTGCAGTTTTATAAACAAATCCACCAACAGCTGGTGAAGGCCATTCTGTAACAAGAGATGCGCCATCAGGATTCATTAAATATTTAATATAATCTGTTTTAGCAGCGAAAATTAAATCACCACTTACGTTGATATTTGAGTAACAATCTTCAATGTATGATTCGTTGTTGAAAACAAAACCACCAACAAAACCATTACTATAAATACCACCGCCTAATTTTCTGTTAGTTGAAACGAATTCTGTGTAATCTTCAATATTACCATTTTCTTCTTCCCAACCAGCAGCATATGAACCATAAATAAAGCCTGTATTATTAACAACAAAACCACCTGTTTTTACAAATGATGTTGGGCTTTCACTAATAATTTCTAATTGCATATTCTTTGCAAAACTTGTAGAAATTGTACCTTGGTTATCAGCAACAAAGCCACCAACATTTGCTCTACCATAAACTTTAAATACAGTTACAGGTGCTGTATGTTTATATTTATCTTTATAAACAACAGTAGCTTCACTATCGTATACATAAAGAATATCAACTTCGTCTCTACCAACCCTAGAGTTTGTAACAAAACCTGTTGAACTATTTACAGCAACCAAACCACCAATATTTGCAACAACTTCATTACCTGAAATTGAAGTAGCAGTTTGAATATTTAATGTGTAACTAACATCAGTATAATTACCTAAGTTAACATTATCTCTATAAACAGTGCTAATAACATCACAGTTTGTAATAACACCATTGTTAATAGCTGCAATACCACCAAAGTTAATTTCTGAATAACCCTTTAGGTTCATAGCAGAAGTTTTATCTGCAGGGTAAGCAACAATAACGTTTTTAATAACTGTATCTGCTGAAACAGTATCAAATAAACCTAAGTTAATTGAGTGATTACCTGTTGATGAAATAATATCTGTACTATAAGTAAAGTTATTAATAGTAATAACCTTATTATTTCCATCAAATGAAGAGAAGTTTGCTTTTAAAGCTGTATGGTTATCAATAGTAATATCATTCATTAAGATGAAACTACCAGTTGAAGCAGCAGCCATTGTCTTTAAATCTTCTTCATCATAAATAGGTGTTGGATTATCTTCGTTTGAATCTTCTGTAACAACAACATTGAAATATTTTTCAGCTGTATAGAAAGTATCAAATGTATTTGGAACAAAAACAATCTTACCTTCTACTGGTTCGTATACATAAGATAAAGCTAATCTCATTTCTACTGTACCAGCATCAGTTGAACCTTCAAGAACCATTACTTTTGAAAGTGATTTAAATGTTTGTGTGTTTACACTTTGAGCTGCACCAATAAATTCTGAATTTATAGTAACTTCACTTTCTTCATTAGAAATTGCAATTTTGTTTACAACAAATGGTAAGTAATTTCTTAATGAAACTGATTCTAAGTTTACATATTGTTCGCCACTCTTATTTGATTTAGCTTGCCAATAGTAATTTGTATTTGTACTTAATGTTACACTTCTTGAAATTCTAAGTTCAGCATCTTCAATAGCTTCTTCTAAACCAAAACCAATAATTTCTGCTCTAAGTTGTCTTGAAGTAGAAACTGTAATTTTTAAATCATTGTTTGGATCTAAATCTTTAACAGTAATACTTGAAATTACAACATCAACAACATTAATAGTTTTTGTATAAACTCTTGACTCTGTATAACCTTCGTAATCAATTTTTACTACAGCAGAAATTATAATTTTATCCCCTGCTCTAGCTTCTTTACCTAAGATTAAAATATTGTTTGGTCTAAGTTCAACATATTCAGAAGAACCAAAAGTTTTATCTCCCCTTACTAATGTAGGTGTAATTGAATCGTATGTATAACCTTCTTCAACAATAGGAATAATTTCTAACCAGTCAGCTGTTGTAGCTTTTGCTGTACCAGTTCCTGTGTAAGCGATAATATCTCTATCGATACCATCGTGAGCAACTTTCATTGCAAAACCTGGAACAGATTCAACAACAAGGTTATGTTCATATTGATAAGATCTTTCCTCTAAAACACCAGATTCGTTAACAACATTGTATTTTACAGTAACTGTAACAACAAATTGTTCTTCATCTTTTAAGTTTGTAGGAGCAATAGTTTTTACATAAAGTCTTGCAGTTTCTGATGATGTAGAAGCATCAGCTTCAAAGAACTTATATGTTAATTTTTTATCTGCATTTTTATAAATAATTTCTGAAGATGATTCTGAAGTATAGTTAATTGTAGCAACATCTTCAGGAACAAATGAGTAAAGATTTAAGAAAATACCATTATTATTTGTGCTTTGTGTTAAAGGAGCATAAATATAATAATTTCCTGCGTTACCTTTAATTTTAACAAGTTGAACAAATTGTAAAGCATTACCACTATCTTTACCGATATTTGAATCAATTGAAACAGAAGTAATATTTGCATAGAAAGGATATAAATCAATTACAAATAAACCTTCGTTACCAGCAATAATTGTGTTTTTAGGTTCGTTTGTAAAACTATATGAATAGTTTTTAAAGTAATCGCCTTGTGCACCATTTCCTTCTGAAGAATCAGCTTCAGTATTACCCACATTAGTTAATTTTGAAACTTGTTGTGTGTATGCATAGTGAATACCACTTACACCCTTCAAACTTTGTGGAGCAATAACAATTTCAACATCTGCTGGAGTATTAATTAAAGCTTGTCTACCATCATAAGCATAAAGTGTATATCTTTCTGGTTGAGAAACAGCTTTAAAGTTATCTCTAATTGAAACAATAACTGTATAGTAATAAATGTCGTTTTGTGCTGAAGTTTCTTGAACAGAAATATTAAATGGATAGTCAATTTCTTCAACAACAATAACTTTTTCACCTGTTGAATAGTCATATATTTCAGGTTTTTCACCCATAACGTTGTTTTCAGCGTCATAAATATATTTGTATTCTAATTGTCTTAAACTATCATCTACAACTAAACTTAAGCTTTCGTAGTCGCCTACGTCTGAGTTTAATGTAAGTTGTAATTTGTCATAAATTTCTTGACCTTGTAACCAAATTTCATCTGTATTGAAGTTAATGTTTGTTGCACCATCAAAAATATTGAAGTATACAACCCATTCACTATTATTAATTTCAAAATCAAATGAATTCATTTTGAAAACAACTTTAATTGTTATTCTATATTCGCCAGTAACCAAGAATTTAATTGAACCATTTTCTTCAACATATTGGTCTGCTGTTGCAAGAATAAATGAAGCTGTTTCTTTATATTCTACAATATATTCAAGTGAGTAATTATTTGTATTTGTAATTTGTGTTAAATATTTTGTTTCATAAGCATCAGCTACTGTACCGTATGTAACTTGACCTTGAGCATCTAAAACATATTCTGCAAAAATGTTAAATGTATTAATTTGATTTTTAACTCTTAAATCATATGGATTTGAAGAATTGTTATCAAATAATGAAGTTTTAAATGTTGGAGTATTTGATAATAATAATTCATCAAAATTCTTTAAAACTAAAACTTTAACAACTGCTGTTGCGTTAACATTTTCTTTTACTCTAAATGTTAATTCGTAATAACCTACTTTATTTACAACAAGTTCACCAACATCAGTAATTACTAAGTTTTTACTATCTGAAGATGAAACTAAAATATTTAAGTTACCACTAATAACTGGATTTGGTGTAATTTCAAAAATTTCACCTAAATCAAATGTGTTATTTAAAACAGCGTAATTAATAATTAAGTATTTATCGCCGTTTGTATCAACATAACTGTAGTATTTATCGCTATCACCAAAGTTAATTGATAAGTTACCACCTACTATAGCAACAGGATCGCCATCAACATCAACTTCAATTGAAGAAGGTATATAACGAATAAAGTTGCAAACATAAGGATTACCATCAATTGTAACACCGTAAGCAGGAACTCTAAGAGCAAGTTCTGTTTTTTCGTATGAACCTGATTCATCATCATAAATTTCAACTTTTAAAACTTTTTCTGTTGAAATACTTGATGTTAATAATGATTCATCACCTGCATAGCATTTTTTAACAAATGATTCGTCTTTTGCAATAATTAAGCAATCAAGATTTGTACCATTTTCGATATCAGTACTATCTGCATATTGTAAAATGTAATAGAAGTTATAACCATTAACTGCGCCTGTAACAAAAGATGGATCGTCTTTTACGTTATAAGCAAATGTTGTTTTAGCTGTTGAATCTTCTTCACCTTCTGTAGCATTAAATAATACACCGATATAGAAAACTTCTTCTAAAATTGGGTAAGAATTTAATTCTGCATTACCAACTAAGCCAGCTACCAAGCAATTTTCACCACTAGCAATAACATTAAATGTTGAATATGATTGTTTGATTGTTGTAACAGCAGCATCTTCGTCTTTTGAAACAGAACCAACTAAACCACCAAGTATTGATTCATCAACGAAAGAATAAATATCTCCATAAGACATATAATCAGTGTTAAAGTCGTTTACGAAACTATAACTGTAAGCATATGTAATATTTGTACTACATGCACTACCAACCACACCACCAATATGATTATTTGCAATAATTAATGTTTGTGTATTGCCAGAAGTTTGTTCGTATGATTCTACTCTAGCTTTAGAAATATTTGTTAATTCTGTTGAACCTGCAATACCACCAACTTTATCGTTAGCTCTTAATTGAACGTTTGCAGAAACAGTATTAATTTTTTTGTTGTAGTCGTCAGTAGAAACTTTTCTTGTTTTACCAACTACACCACCAACGTTGTTATAAGCACCTTTAACATTACGTGTTGCCATATTGTCAATCATACCGATATGACCTTCAACACTAATATTGTTAATTGAACCAGAATCCATTGTACCAACTACACCACCGATAGCTGAATCTTCGTTTTCAATTAAACCAATATCTGCATAAGCGCCATAGTTAATATTAATTTTAACATCAATACCTTGGCTTTGATAATTTGTTAAATAACTTACTGAAGAAGCATTACCAACAAAGTTAGATTTTTCATTAGCTAAGTTGTAAATACCATAAATACCATTTATAAATCCACCATTGTTGTAACCTACCATACCACCAACAAATACATATTGACCAATTTGAGCAGGTTCACCTTCAATAGTCTTTTTATCTGAAACAATAATTACACCATTTACAGGGTTAGCAGAAATCATTTCTACTTGAGAAGTAGGTGTAATATCAGCTTGTTTTGTAATGTTATCTTCATCTGAAATATCTAAATTAAATGAATCAGAAGCGTTTGTAGCATTGTTACTAAAGTTAATAATACCACCAGCTAAGCAGCCAACACCAGTACCATTAGCACCAACCATACCACCAACGTTTGCGTTTTTGTTTGTTAATGAAACTCTAAAAGTATTAATTTCTACAGAGCAATTAACAATAACACCATCATTAAGACCTGCAATAGAACCAATATTAATTGTATCTTCAGCAATTGCATTTGAAACTGTATAGTTTGTTAAATTGATTGAAGAAACACCTAATTTTAAGTTCATAACAGCACCAATTTTATCGTTAGTGTTTGCAATTTTTTCAAACAAACCAACATTAGCGCTTTTTACTGTATTAATTTTTAAACCAGTTACTTTAAAATATGTGCCTTTATCAGGATTTTTTCTATCAGCAATATTAATATTGTAACCATTTAATGAACCAGCAAAGTTTTTGATTGGAGTCCAATTTGAAATTGAACTTAAGTTGATGTCGTTACCTAAAACATAGTGTTTTGTAGGTGCGCCACCAATTGCAATTAATTCTTCAGCACTTCTTACTACATAAGGATTTTGTTGTGTACCATCTGTAATTTGAATAAGAATTTTAACAAATCTTGTACCTTCTGTTTCAGAAGTTAAACTATCTCTTGAGAAAACAACTAAATAGAAGTAACCACTATAGTAAGTACCTGTTTCAAGATAGAAAGAATCTTGACCATTTGTAATTACTGTATAATCTTTATTGTTTCCGTATGAAACGCTAGCATAATTTCTATCTTTATCTACATCAAGCATTTCTTTTGAATCTTGATCAGCTTTAAATACAACAACAACTAAGTCATCAACTAAAACTTCTCTTTCGCCAGGAATAATTGATGTGTTAAATGTTAATTTTCTATCATTTTGAGTTGAAACATAATAAACATCATGTCCGTCTTCGTCTGGAGTTGAAATATCAATTTTTACAGGATTTGAACCTTCAAAAGCACTAACTTTAATTTCTTCAACTTGTGGAGCTTTATAAATATTTACTGTACAAGTTAAAGTAGCAATAGTACCAAATTCTTCTACCCTAACAACAATATAAACAACTGCTTTTGTTTCGTTTTTATTTAAGAAAGCTGTGTATATACCTTTGTTACCGATTAAATTTTCATTGTTATTTGATAATACAAATGAAACATTTTCTTCACTATTTGCTATAGTAGCACTTTCTGGATAAATTAAAACATTAAGTTCTACTAATGATTGATCACGGTATTCATAACCAAGTGATTCGTATGAATAAACATTTACAATTCTCTTATCAAGTTTAATTGATGTTGCAGGAACAAAAACTTTAAGTTTAAATGATTTTGTTTCTACCCCATTAACCCATTGATAATAACCATTAACTTCTTCAAATTTGTAGTAGTTAAATTCAATTGTAATGATTGTATCACCTTTTGAAATAGTGCTTACCATACCATTATCTGGGTTAATTTCAACAATACCTTGTTGACTTGAAATATAGTTAACACCTGAAATTGCTGAAGCATTTGGATTTACATTATAAACAATGTTAAATGTTCCATTAACTTTAGCACTTACATCATAAGATTTTGGATTATTGTAAGCATTAATAAAGTTTTCAGCAATAATGTTTTTACCATAACTTTGGTTAACATCAATTGAAACACCTTGATATGATTCTACAACTTCAACAAGAACTACAACTTCGTATCCGTTTTCAGCTGTAAAAACAATTCTTGTTTCTTCACAAATTTTAATACCAACAACACTTAAAACACCTTTAAATTCTAATACATCATCATTGTAAGAACCATCAAATGAAGCTATAAAGTCGTCGTTATTTAATGTGAATAATTTTAAAACTGTTTCGTCATAAGAAATATTAATATTATCTGCAACAAATAAGTTTGTCATAAATGCAATAACTGAACCTAAGTTATCTGTAACTTGTTCACCTTCAGCAATTCTCAAAACTAATTTGTTGTATTGTGATTCTGTATCAACATTAACATTATCTAAAGCATAGAAATTATCTTCAGCTGTTACAACTTTTGATAAAACTAAGATATCTTCAACACCTTTAACAGTTTTAGCTGTAAATGAAGTTGTTAAATTTTTAAGAGTTGTAAATTCGCTATTAGCTTCAATAACTTCGTTTGTATAAGTTTTTATGCTTGATTTTAAAATATTTTCAAAACTAAAAGTAAAGTTAGCATCAGTAGCTAAATTATCTTTAGAAGCTTTTACATAGAAATAACTATCATTACTCTTTGTTAAATCAAGGTTAAAGAAGTAAACAACAGTTTCTTCTATTTCAGCAGTTTGTAAAATAATTCTATTATATAAACTGTCATAAATATCAAAATAATTTCTTACATCAAGACCAGACATTGCTGCGTCTGAAACAAAAACTCTTACGCCTTTATTTTCATCTTTAATTTTTGAACTCATTGTTCCTGATGAAAGAGTTAAGTTAACATTAATTTTTGTACCGTAAGCAGAAAAACCATTTGAATTGCTATATGCATCATAAATTTTAATAGTTTCTACATTATCGATATTTTTATCGTCTTGTGTTAATGAAATGTTTGAAGGTAATGCAGTTGCTTCAAAAACTAATTTTTGTGTTTTTGCATTATCATCAAGTAAAGCAAGTTCGTCAGCATCTAATGATGCAAGATATTTGTTGTAAAGATCTGCAAAGCTATATTCTAGTTTATTAGCAAAATCTTTATATTGAACAACAAAGTCTACATAAGCAAAGCCTGAACCACCATTTGCTGATAATTTAATATCTGTTTCGTAACCAACTACTTCTCCAGTATCATTATCTACAATTTGGCTTAAAAGCAAGCTTTCTGGCTCTGGAAGTTTTAAAACATTGATATCACTTTCAACTTTCTTTCCATCAACAGTAATTGAACCTGTTGTAGCAGCGATTTGAATTCTTGCTTTTGTGTTTACTGCAAAGTGAATATTTTCATAATTATAGTAGTGATTTACTTCTCCTACTTTATATGTATCAAGTGAATTTAAATATAATGAAGCTGTTAATTTTGCATCTTTAACACTATCTGAATTGTAGTCTTTAAATACAACTTGTCCACCTATAAAAGAAATATCATCTAAAGCAACAGGTTTAACAATTGAAACATCTGTTTCATCTTTTAACTTATCGTTATCTTCAATTAATTCTTTTTCTTCTTCAGTAGCAGTATCAATTTCGATTGAAGCAATGTCTTCATCAAACATAATTGATTTACCAGAAACTTTTACGCTACCTTCTACAGTTTCATCTAAAACTACTAAAATATCATCTGTTAAAGAGAAAGCTTTAATTTCTTTTTCTTCACCATTTTTAAAGTAATAAGAGTCTGGGTCATTTTCTTTAGTGAATAAAGTATATGTATTAGAGTTTAAATCTGTATAAGTTGTTAAAGCAAAGTCAACACCCTTTTCGTTTGTTTCGTATGGTGCTGAAGGGTCAACAGATACATAAGTTAAAGCCTCTTGACTATTAAGATCAACCGGGTTACCAAATGTAACACCAAGGTTATCTGTCAAATTGATTTCGTCAACTGGCAGCACAACTTTAATGTAAATATTAACTGCCTTTCTGTTTGTTTCAACAGACTCAATCTTAATTCTGAAAAACTCATCATAAGATGGAGCTACAGCTTTAAAAGTTGCCTTTGTACCATTTTGAGTATTTGTTGAACCAACCTTGTGAACTGACTCATCATTGATTGATGTAAACTCAAGTGATGTACTAATATCATTTGAGCAAGTTACACTCGCATTGATAACAAACTCATCATCGTACAGAACTTCGTAGTACTTACCTGCTTTGTTGTAAGTAACTTTTTTGTTTGCCGATGTTGAGGCAACAGAATTAACACTGATTTTTAAATCAGCGTATCTATCTTCGCTACAAGCAAAAAATACGCCTGTGAAAGCGAACATTAAGATAGATAAAAATAAAAATACTTTTTTCATAATGACACCTACCCTTATTATGTCAAATTTTTATAATAAATATAAATAAATATTATATTATAATTTATTATATTTTAAAGTGTAATATTATGTCAAATAAATAGGTGTAAAAAAGTATTATTTTTCATTAATTTTTGCACAAAAATTTTTAATAAATTTTTAGCATTTTTTTAAGGATTTTTTATCAAAAAAATCTATCTTTTTTTTGTATTTTTTTAAAGATATTTTTATATGTTTTTTTTGTTTTTTATATCAAAAATAAAGACCATTTGGTCGAGTTTGTTTTTGTGATATTTATTAACATTATTTTATATAAAAAACAAAAAATTATTAAAAAAACTACTTATACGGTTAAAATTAATATTATTTTTATTTAAGTATTGTTTTTTACTATTTAAAAGCCTTTAATTAAGCGAAAATAAAATATTTATAGTTTTATAAGTTTTTTATTTTAAATATTTATTTTTTGTAGATTTACCACCTCTAATATGTCTTTGAGATAAATTAAATTTTAATATTTTATCTACCTTAACAAAAAGCGAATAATTATATCTTTTCAATCTTTTACTTAAATCAAAATGTATAGTACTTTTTGATACATTAAAAACACTTGTCATACTTCTAATTGTACATTTATTTTTTAAAATAAATTCTGCTTCTAAATATACTCTATTTTCAATGTTATTTTTCATAAATATTTCGCCCCTTTTTATATGTTAAAAACATATGTTGAATTTTGACGAAATATGTATATTTTTTTTATTTTTTTTATAATTATTTTTTATTAATTTATAATTGTTTATTTTAAAACAAAACAAATAAAAAAGAGACGGTATTTAAATACCATCTCTTTAAAGTTAAAATGTAAATGTTTATTTAATTATTTATTATCGCCGTTAGCATTTTCATCAATAAATGCTGCAATATCGCCAACAGTTTTTAAACCTTCAGCTTTATCGTCTGGAACGCTGATATTAAATTCTTCTTCTAAAGCCATAAGCATTTCAATCATATCGAGTGAATCTGCGCCTAAGTCTTCAATAATTTTTGAACCTTCATTAATTTTATCAACTTCAACATTAAGTTGGTTTGCTAACATTTCTTTAACTTTATCAATAGTCATAAAAAAATTCCTCCATTTTTTACACAGCAAATTATACTATATTAAAGTTTTTTAGTAAAGCAAATTACAAAAAATTATTTAGATATCAATTTTATAAAATTAAAGAAAATTTTTGTTTTAGAAAAAAAATTATTTATCACCTAAATTTAAATATAAGTTTGGATCCGTTTTTACATTATCAACTAAAACTTCAAAATGCAAATGTGCCCCGTCATTAGATTCACTTTTAGCGCTTGTTGAAACTTTACCAATTACATCACCTGTTTTTACTTTATCCCCTACTTTTACTTTTACATTTTCATCAAGTGAAGCATAAACCGTTTGCAAAGATTTATTATGTTTAATTGTAACAACAGTCCCTTTTAAATAATTTGATTCAACAGAAACAACTTCGCCAGATAAAACAGCCATAACATCAGAGTTGTCAGCACCTTTAATATCTACTGCTTTATGTGCTTCCCATTGTTTTAGTGTAGAATTATATTTTAAAGCTGTGTTTGAAAAATCTTTAATAATTTCACCATCTTTTATAGGCATAATAAAAGAAACTGACGTTGGTGCTGAAGTTTGAACCATTTCATTTTTATTTATAGTTACTTGGTTTGTTGACTTGTAAGCAACCACCCCTATAATAGCCATAGCAAGAACACATAAACCTGAAGCAATAATTACTCTTTTGAATCTAATAAAAAAACTTTTTAAACTTTCTTTGTAAGACATACTTTTTATCCTCCTACAAAAATTGTTTACAGTTTTAAGATATTTAAACATTTTATTTTTAAAATGAGCCGTAAATCATAGGATACCCTATTGTAATTTTATTTTCTTTAAATACAATTTGAAAATTTACTTTTTTGTTTTTTAGTATTTTGTATTTTACCCAATTAGAAGAATACCCATAAAATGAAAAATAATTTTCAAACTTTTCACTAAAAACTTTATTTAAATTTAAGTCCTTTATAATCTCTTGCACTTGGTTATGAGAACCTAAAAAACAAACTTGCATATAATCAGGCGTTTCAAAAATTTTAGTTTTCATTTTACTAAAATATAAAAAAGTTTTATCTCCATTATTTATTGTTTTAAAATTTGTAAAAACTGTATTTAAGTTTTCAGTTTTATTAGTAAAATTTTTATTACTATAAACATAACAAAAGGTTGTGTTGTTATATTCTTTAAACTTATTATAAAAAACATTATTATTATAAAAAAACAAACCAAAAAGTAGCATTGGCACAAAAATTAAAAAATTTACGGCTTTTTTCATACCTTAAAGTATTTACACTTAATAAAAATATAAACCCTCTTAATAAAAATATTTAAAAAAAGCATAAAAAAAGAAGTTTAAAATTAATTAAACTTCTTTATCTTTCTTTTTAATTTTTATTCTTAATTTCTCTCTAGCTTCTCTTAATTTTATTTTTACTCTTTGACGATAAGGCAACATCCAAAACTCTTTATTTTTAGCAAGTCTTTTATCACCAATAACATAGTCGTAAGTAAGCATTAATAAGCCTTGAATAATATAGATGTAATAAGTTAAAATTCTCCAAATAATTAAAGCCCAAACTTGTGCACCACTAGCAAACAAGCTACCGTATAAAACTGTAAAACTTAAGTCTGCAGTTCCAATACCCATAGGAATTGGATTGAAAGCAGAAGTTAAGTCAACCATAATAGCAATTGTCATAATTGGCATTATCATACTTGGATTCCAACCATTAATTGGATAGTCGAAAGCTGTAAAAACGAAGAAAGGCATTATATACCATGAGAAGAAATAAATAAGTGAGCAAACAATGTTTATAAATAAAACACTAAATGATTTGCTATATTTTTTAGTTGTTTTTTGCCAACTATTAACAGTTTTCATAGCACCTACGAAAGCTGATTTATAGTCTTTGAATATTCTAAACTTACCTATTTTAATTTTATTTAGCAGTTTGAATACTCCAGCAACGAATCCTGCTCCTGCTCTACGATTAAGTGAAACAAAGAAAACAGTAAAAATAACAACTGCACAACAAGCATAACCAATCCAACTTAAAGTAGAAACTACTCCACCTGCAACGTCACCCATTGCAGCATCTAATGTACCTGTAAAGAAATTTCTAACTAAGAAGAATGTAATACACATAAAGTAGATAATTTGATATAACATATATCTACCTAAAGCAATAGATGTTGATTCACCTACTTTTATACCATATTTATGAGCATAAAAGATTTGAAAAGGTTGGCCACCAGTACTAAGTGGAGTAATAATATCGTAATGTCTACCAACAACAGCCATTTTATATGATAAATTAAACCTAAAATTACCGGTTGCTTTTTTTATTAAAATAGAATATTTTAACTGGTCCATAACCATACAAATTAAGAAGGTTGCAACAGCAGCTAAAATAAACCACCAGTTAACATCTAAAATAGAAGCAAGAGATTCCATTGGGTTACTTTCTTTAGCAAGTTGAACCCAAAGAACAATTGCAATAACAACAATATTTAAAGCAAAATATAAAAAGTTTAACCATTTTTTCTTTTTAGATTTGCTTTGAGTATTTGTTTTTATTTTTTTTACTCTTTCTTCGCTTTGAGAATGTTCTATTATGGCATATTTTTCAGATTCTATTTGAGAGATAAATAACCTACTATCGTCTGAAACTTGAGCGCCATAGTTTTTTCTAAAACGGCGAAGTTTTTCTTTTTTAAATAAAAGTTTTTTAAGTTTTGGTTCTTTTATTTCTTTTTTTATTTTTTCAGGAGAAGTTTCTTCTAACTGTTCTTGTGAATTTTCAAGTACTACATCATCTAGTTTTTTAGTTTTAGTTTTTGCACTATATTTATTAGCCTTTTTATTCTTTTTTACAGCCATGACTCCTCCTTTTAATTATTCTTTAGTTTAAAAAATTAATATAAGTCTGAAAAATTAGCTGTGTTATATACAGTATCTTTTTCGTTTGTAGCTAAGATATCTGCTTGATGCTGAGAATAACTATCTTTAGTTAATTTATCAAAAACAAATTCAAATATGCTTTGGCCATAAGCAACTGATGTTTTTACGTTGCCAAGTTTAGCATAAACATTTGTTGCATTTAAACCTTCTGCAACAACATTTTCTAATTTACCTGTGTATAAAACAATGTGGTAACCCTTATAGTTACTTGCTTCTTCAAGGAATGGAGCTGAAATTGCACCAGCATAACCTACACCATTTGGGAAGTATAAAGTTACATCTTCATTATAATCAGCTTTTACAGATTTTTCATTATAATCTGCAACACCATTGTTATATAATTTACGAACTACTTCTGTAAAACTATTAACCATAGCACTTGTTTCTGTACCAACAACATAATCAAATTTAGCATTCATAATACCAGAATCTTGATTATATTTATAAATAAATTCGTCAAAGATTTTTGTTACTTGATTAATATAGTCAGCGTTACTTGCACCTACAGTTACTTCTTGTTGAATTCTTGAAGTTAATTCTGCAAAAACTTGTTCAACACTTGTACCTGTTGTTGAAATAGTTTCTTCTCCATCTTCATTATAACTTCTTGCATAAGCTAAAGTATTTGCTTGTGATTTATCGTCTGCTAAAATTTCTTCTAAATAGTTTTGAAGCAATGGATCTTTTTCATGTTCACTAATTAAGTTTTCTTGTTCTTTAGTAAACTTAACTAAAATATGCAAACAAGTAAGCAATTGTTCATCATCAGCAGGTTCGCCATAATAAAAATAATTTTCTCTTGAAGAAGTGTTTGTTAATGTTTTATAGAAACTATTTAAATCACTTTCAAGGTTAGCAACATTATTTTTACTATAAGTCATATTATATAATTCTTTATTTGAAGAATAAATACTTGTATACTTTTCTGCAACTTTTTGTAATGTTACATCATTAATATAGTAAACAAATTTACCTTCTCCATCTTCATAATAATCTAAACCAAAATTGTTTTTATAAATATTTTCAAACTTTTCAAGTTTAGCATTTTCTAAGTTTGTTTTATATGCCCTATCAATTTCTCTATTGAATACAGCTTTATCAGAAGTATCATTGTAATTGTAAGGTGCTTGGTTTTTCTTTAATGAAGTAATATATCTATTCCAAACAATAGTTTCGTAGTCTTTATTAGTACTACTTAATTTAAGTTCGTAATCATATTTAGTTTTATTTGTTGGAATGTAATTATTTTCTTCTTCTTCAATTTTTACAATTCTACCTTTACTGTCTTTTGTAAATTTAGATTTGTAAACTTCTTTTGCTTTAAAAGATGTTTCTTCACTTTCAGAATTTGAAGAAGATTCTTCTTCTGTTTCAGTTGAAAGATCTTCAGAAGAGAGTTTTAAATCTTTTCTAACTTCTTTTACAATGCTTTCAATAGAAGAATCAATGTAATCCCAAGTTTCTTTAATTACATCATATTTTTCAGCATCTGTTAAAGCATATCTATTATCAGTTTTTTCAAGTTTTTCAACATAGTTAAGCATATATTGTCTATCAATTAAATCGTTGATAGTTGATTTTAATGCTTCTTCCATAGATTGACCATAATAGTTGTTATAGTAATAACCTGAACTATTATAGGCATTAATAAGTTGTTCCCTAGTAATTTCAATTTCGCCTGATGTAGCAACAACAGAATTTAAACCAGCATAGTTGTTTGTATCAAACAAATTACAGCCAGTAAAAATTGACAAGCAGGAAAACAAAAACATAAGTAGTGTTGCAATTTTCTTTTTCACAATGATAACTCCTAATTTTTTTTAAAAATTAAACAACCTAATATTTAGGTTAATTAACAAAAAATAACTTGCTTAATTTCTTATTAATTTTGCTTAATTTTAATATAATTAAAAACAGACTTTTAATAAGATACAATATAAGCAAGTTACATTATACAATAACCAAAAGATAAAAGCAATTATTTATTTTTAATTTTGTAAACAATTAATTAAAAATTTTATTAAATTTTGTTGCAATTGTTGCATATCAGGCTGTTTTCTTAATGTAATTATTGGCATTTTTTCGTTTGTTAAAACAAAATCTACTGTTGTTTTTGATAAATATGCATATATTTTATCATCAATTTCAGGGTAAAAAATCACTTTACAACCAAATTCGTCTAATTTTACTGTTTTTACACCTATTTTTTGAGCCAAATTTTTAATCAAACCAACATAACACAATTGTTCTACAGATTTTGGTGCAACTCCGTAAATATTATTAGTATCTTGCAATAATTTTTGCAACTCTTCAACAGTTTTTAATTTGCTAACTTTTGTATAAAAATCAATTCTATTTTCATTTTGAGAAATATAAGAATTTGGCAAGAAAGCATTAATAGCAATATCTATTTTAACTTCTCTTAATTCTTCAACTTTTTCACCTTTAATTTCGCTTACAGCTTCATTTAAAAGTTTAACATACATATCATAACCTACTTGTTGCATATGTCCGTGTTGAAGTTTG
>JAFWWV010000113.1 GCA_017523305.1 Clostridia bacterium | reverse complement strand
TCAAGCATACGTGTCTACCATTCCACCACTCTCGCATAAAAGGGAGTTAAAATCTATCAAATGTTATCCCTTTAATATTTGCATCTTTTATATCTCTTACTATTACAGTATATACTTTATCGTAATCTACTATACCACCTTTTAATAAGCATCCTCTTTTCTTTCCAATTACTTCAAATGTTTCTAAATAATCATCTTTATTTACACTATCTAAACCATATCTTTCTTTTAGTTTAGAACCATAGTGATCATTAAGTTTATTTAATATATGAACTGATATCTCTCCTAAACTTAATATTTCTTCTTTAATAGCACTCATAGATGCTAAATTAAGAGCAACTTCTTCATTATCTAATTTAGGCCATAATATACCTGGACTATCTAATAAATCAATATCGTTATTTATTCTAACCCAACTTAAATTTTTAGTAACACCTGGTTTATTTCCAACTTGAGTTGCTTTTTTACCTACAAGTCTATTTATTAAAGTACTCTTCCCTACATTTGGAATACCTACTATTAGTGCTCTATAGTTTCTTTTCTTTAAACCTTTAGCAATTCTCTTTTCATCAAGTGGTTTTAATATTTCTTTTGTCTTATTTATTATTTCAGAAACATTTTTACCGCTTACTAAATCAACAGGTATTACTGTATAGCCTTCACTCTTATATTTTTCTAAAAATTTATTAGTTTCTACTTCATCACATAGATCCATTTTTGTAACTATTAATATTTTTGGTTTGTTTTTTAATAAATTATCAATATCTTTTATTTTAGATGAATAAGGTATTCTTGCATCTATTACCTCATACACTATATCTATTAAATCAATATTTTCTGATATCAATCTTTTGGTTTTTGCCATATGACCTGGATACCAGTTAATGGAAGAAGAAGAAAAACTTTTTTCAGATTTATTTGAGTCATTTTTTTTCATAAATATACTTTCCTTTCTGAATTTATAATTTACATACATTTTATATCAAAATTTTTTCAAGTAAGAAATTCATTGTTAATTATATCACAATTTTGTTTATTTATAAAGTCCAATGCCTCAAAATATTTATCTTCATCTTTGAATATTACTTTAATATTTCTTTCTTTATCTATTACAATATCCTCTATCAAATCATCAACAATTCTTTTATCAAGTGTTTCAAGTATATTCCCATCTGAATATTTATTAAGCCACTCGCGATTATTTTCAGATTTAAAATTTATATTTTCAAGTTTCTTATTTAACTTTTTTATTTCATCTTTATTTTCTTTTATCTTGTTGCTATATTCACTTCTATAATCCCAATATTCATCTTCTGTAATAAAATCGTTTTCTAAATCTTCTTTTACACTTTCTCTTAACATTGCATATTTATCAATATTTTTATTACACTCTGTTATTTTATTATTTATAATTTCTAAATCATAGTTAATCTCTTTTTTTGAAAGTATATCTGAAATCTTAATATCAATATCTTTTATTACATTCTTATAATTATTTATTATATTTAATACATCAATTTCAAAAGTATTCTTTTTACAAGAATGACTTGTGCAACTTTTTTTATAAAGATATGAAGAACAATAATAGTATTCATATCCTTTTGACTTTCTTAATACTAAATTATTTCCACATTCATTACATCTTAAATGCCCAGAAAATAAATCATATTCATTATTTTTTTTAGTTCTTGTTGTCCTATCAAAAATAATGTCTTGTACCTTTTCAAAGTCTTCTCTACTTATTATAGGAATATGATGATTTTCAACAACTATCCATTCTTCTTCATCTACTTCTAATTCTTTATGAATTTTATGACTTATTTTCTTTCTTTTTCCTTGTATCAAATCTCCTACATAAGTTCTATTTTTTAATATTTTATCAATTTTATTTCTATTCCATTTTTTCATTTCTTCTTTAACTTCATAATTATATGTTGATGAATCAATTTTATATAGTGCTGGTGGCAATACTCCCAATGAGTTTAATTCTTTTTCAATTTCATTTCTACTTTTACCATCTAACACCATTTTAAATATTTTCTTTACAACTTTTGCAGCCTTTGAATCAACTTTAAACTTATATTTATTATTTGGGTCTCTGGTATATCCATAAGGTGCTGTTGACCCTATAAATTGTCCGTTTATTCTTTTATTATCTAATACACTTCTAACTTTATTAGAAATATCTCTTGCATACTCGTCATTCATTAAATTCTTAAAAGGAACAATAACATTATTAACTGATTTAGGGTCTTTAAAACTATCCACATTATCATTTATTGCTATAAATCTAACACCATATCTAGGAAATTCTTTTTCAATATAATTACCAACTTCAATATAGTTTCTTCCTAGTCTTGATAAGTCCTTAACAATAATGCAGTCTATTTTATTCGTTTTAATATCTTTCATCATTCTTTCAAAATCAGGTCTATCAAAAGTAGTACCAGAATACCCATCATCAATATAGTAATCTATTATCTTTAATTCTTTATCATTTGAAATAAATCTTTTTATTAAACTTCTTTGATTACCTATACTATTTGATTCAGATTTATCTCCATCATCTGATGAAAGTCGTAAATAAACACCTACGTTCCATTTTTTCATATAGCCACCTCCAATTCGTTATTAACTGCATTTACTAATCTTTCATATTCATCTTGATACTTAAACTTAATTGTTAAATTACCACCCTCGTGAACATAAATGCACTCAATTAAATCTTCAATGACTTCTCTTGTTAAACTTTTAATTTTTTTATTTCGTCTAAAATGTTCAATCCAATATTCATCCTCTTTGATATCTTTTAAACTAATTTCTATTTTTCTTTCATATACTTGTATTTCATTATTTATATTTTCAATACTTTGTTCATAATCTTTTGAATAATTTATAAACTCATCTTTTGTTATCTTATTTAATTTCCAATCTTCATAAGATGTTTTTTTTAACTTCTTGTACTTTTCTATATCATTTTGTAATTTTGATATCTTATATTCATATTCTTCTTTATTTGTAGTATTTTTATTTTCTTTTATTTTTTTAATTGTTTTTTCTATATTTAAAACTGATTTTATTTGCATTAAAATAGTTTCAATCACAGTTGAATCTAAATCAGCAGTTCTAATTTTATGTGGTGTGCATTTGCCAGAAGTTGTTTTATAATTTCTGCAATAAAAGTTAGAACATATACGCCCCTCTCTTGTATCTTCCATTTTACACATACTTCTACCACAGTCAGCACACTTAATTTTGTACTTATATATAGTTAATTTTTCTGGTTTTTTCTTTTTATGATTTCTTTCTTCAATAATTTTTTGAATTTTATTAAAATCATCTTTACATATAATACCCTCGTGAGTCCCCTCTACAATTACCCATTCACTTTTAGGTCTATATATCTGTCTATGGTCTTTATAACTAATAGAGCCTGTTCTATTCCAAACTAAATTACCTATATAAATTTCACTTGTAACCATTTTTCCTATTGTTGATGTACTCCAATGATATATAGCCTCAATTTCTTCTGGATCCATACTTAATTTATATTTTTTTCTTCTCTGAACTTCTTTCCTACATAAAATACCATTATCATTTAAAAACTTTGCAATTTTAATATGTCCATCACCATTTAATGCCATATTAAATATTTTTCTAACAACCGGTGCTTCTTCTTCATCAATAATAAGTTGATGTATATTCTCTGGATTTTTCTTATATCCATAAGGACAAGTTCCACCAACCCATTCACCATTTAAAGATTTAGTCATTAGAACACTTCTAACTTTATTAGAAATATCTCTTGCATACTCATCATTCATTAAGTTTTTAAATGGAACGATAACATTATTAACTGATTTAGGGTCTTTAAAACTATCTACATTATCGTTTATTGCTATAAATCTAATATTATATAATGGGAAAATTTGCTCAATATAATTACCAACTTCAATATAATTTCTTCCGAATCTTGATAAATCTTTTACTATTACAGTATTTACATCACCGTTTACAAGTGCATTAAACATTCTTTTAAACTCCGGTCTATTAAAAGTAGTGCCAGAATATCCGTCATCAGCATAATAGTCTATTATCTCTATGTTTTCTTCCTTTTTTAAAAAGAACTCAATTATTTGTTTTTGATTTGATATACTATCTGATTCTGCATTATCGCCATCTTCTGATGATAATCTACAATATACTGCAACTTTCCATATTTTTTTTTCAGTTTGTATCTTCTTTTTTTTACGAGGCATTATTCAACACCTCCGTCACTATATTTTTCTTTCATCCAAGCAAAATCTAACATTACTCTTGTATAAGACTTTTGCTCATCAGACACACCACTATCAAGACAAATAAGTAATAATTTCTTTTCAGTTATATAACTAATCATCTTGTGATA
>JAFWWV010000112.1 GCA_017523305.1 Clostridia bacterium | reverse complement strand
TAGATGTTAACCCATCTTCAAGTGGTATGTCAAAACAAGAACTTGCAAAACTAAGAGAAGACGCCGTAACAATTCCAATACCAATACTTTTTCGTACTCTAGTTGGCAACGAAAATAGTACTGAAGAATTTTCTGAAGATAGCGCAAACAAAATTATTGAAAGTGTTGAATCTACAACTCAAAAAATCTCAACCCCACCACAACACGAACCTACTCCACAAACTTTAGTAAAACCAACTACCCCACAACCAAACGGCGTTGCCCCTAGCGAACAACCAAACTAAACAACATAAAAAAAGAACTGTGTTTTTTACAGTTCTTTTTATTTTTATAATCTAGGTACACCGTATTTATCTGCTAAAGCTTCATATTCTTTTACTGTTTTTGCACTTGCTATTTCTTGTTCAATTTCATTTGATTTTTCAGTAAATCTTTTTTTATTTTCACTTTCTACATTAGCAATTTTTTTATCGGTATTTTTAATCGAAATTATTCTACCTACATAAACACCAATTAAAATAAGACCACAAGCTATAAGCATTATAACCATTGTTGTAGCGTTTTCGCCTGTCATATTTTCAGGAATAAATGATAATTTTAAATTAGCAACATTATTAACTAAAAGTAATAAACCCATTAAAATTACATATGCGCCCAACCAAATTAACACTTTATGAAGTTTTTTCTTCTTTTCTGGTTTTTCAAGATATGTAACTCTTTCTGCAACATTTTTACCAGTAGAAGCTGATTTTAAATTAGTTTGATAATAATTAATTTTTATATTATCTCTTAATGTATCTAAAAATTTGCTTTCTTCATCATCTGGAGCAATTTTCTTTGCAGTAGAAATATCTTTTAATAATCTTTGTACAATGTCGGTATATTTTTCAAATTTTTCTACACCATAAATCCATTCACAATTACCAGCAAAACATGATGCATAATACATAATAACAATAGACTTCCAAGCACTATAATTAGTAGGATCTTTTTTTATTACACCTTTTGCTAAAGTATAAGCATTTTGACACAATTCAATATCTAAGTCATCTTCTTTAACTTTTAAATTATCTAAATCAAAACCAGCTGCAACAAGTGATTTATATATTTTTTCTAAATCTTTTTTTACTTTTGCATCAGTTGTTTCTCCGTAATAAATATTTGTAGATTTATCTACATTTGTAATATTTGTTACATTTATAACTTTTTCGGTTATAAACTCTGTACCACAATGTTCACAAATACCTTTTTCTTTAGTATCATCAACTTTAATTGATGAACCACACATTGTACACTTTGCAGCTACCATTGCCATATGCAAAAATCTCCTTTATTTATAAATATTTTAATATTTATCTGTTAATTTATTATATCTTTCTATAATTTTTATTGTCAAGTAAACATAAAAAATATATCAGTTTTATTAATAAAAAAAGAACTGTGTTTTTTCACAGTTCTTTTTGTTTTTTTTAAATTTAGTTTTATTCATTTGGTGCTACATTTTGTTCTAAGTTGCAAGCATTTGCATATACGCCATGGTTTTGAAAAGGTTGACCTATAATTAAAGGTTGACCACTAAGCAAAGTTTCAACAGGGTCGCCTTGCAAAGCAC
>JAFWWV010000111.1 GCA_017523305.1 Clostridia bacterium | reverse complement strand
GGGTTCACCCATAGCACCACCATACGCAAATGTAAAGGCAACAACTTCGTTGTCTTTTATTTCTTTTACATTATCTTCCCTTACATTTATAAAGTCAACTTCACAATTTCTCATTATATCCTCCTATATTATACTAGCATACTTTCGATTTATCTTATCCAATAAATAAAAAAAACTTGGGGTTTTATTTCCCCAAGTAATTTTATGTCGTAATAAATGGGTAAGACACCTGTTTTACCTGCTACTGAATAACCTTCAACAAAACTCAACTCGCCTGTTTTACTTAAAGACTGCTCTAATAAAAATCTAATTGTTTTACTTACACTTTCGTCAACATTTGTATTTGCTATCAAATTTAGGTTTTTAAAAATTTCCTTTCCGTTTTTATCAAAATAATTGTTAAGCATTGTAGGTTGATGTAATACTCCACCATTTATTATTGAACAAAACGAGTTTATTAATTGTAGTTGAGTTACAGCAACCGATTGACCAAAACCAATTCTAGCTAAATCTACAGTTTGAACTAAATTTTTATCAATCATAATACCAGAACTTTCGCCAGTTATATCAACTCCAGTAACAGAATTAATACCAAACTTAATTAAATAATCATATAATTTTTCTTTTCCTAGTCTTAAAGCTAAATCCATAAAACAACAGTTACACGAATTTTGAACACATTCTATTAAATTTTGACTGCCGTGGCCTGTGGTTTTCCAACATTTAATGCGTTGCCCGTCAATTATTCTGTAACCTGGACAATAAAATCTTTCGTTTATATTTGTTAAATTTTCAGTAAGCGCTGCTGCTAGTGTAAAAATTTTAAAAGTAGAACCAGGTTCATAAACATCAGTAACCGTTGTGTTTTTTGTAAGTTTCATAAGATTTGAAACATCATCTCTTGGAACATTATTAAGGTCAAAAGATGGATAAATAGCCATTGCCAAAACTTGTGAAGTTTGTGGGTCTAAAACAATTGCAGAAACACCTTTTGGTTTATGTTCATTTACAACTTTTTCTAAAGTTTTTTCTACTATATTTTGAATATTTATATCTATATTTAACATAACATTTAAACCATCAATTGCTTCAACATAATAGTTTAAAGAGTTGTTTAGCGTAATACCCCTTACATCACTTTGGGTTAAAAACTTTCCGTCTGTTCCACTTAAAACTTTATCGTAATAATTTTCAATACCACTTTGACCTATGCTATCGCTGGTTAAATATCCTAAAACTTGAGATAAAAGTTTTCCATATGGGTAAAATCTAGAAATATTTTCGCTTAAATAAACACCATCAAAATTCTTTTTACAAATTTCCAGTGCTTTATCTTCACTTATATTAAGTTTAATTAAACTTTCTGAAATAAAAACATCTTTTGCTTTAGTGTAAACAGTTTCAAAATCAATAGAAAGTTTTTCACTTAAATATTTTGCTACTTTCAACGGTTCTTTAATTTCTTTTGCACGCAAATAAACATCATAACTTGTGTAACTAATTGCTAAGATATTTCCGTTTCTATCTACTACTTGTCCACGCTTTGCTGTAAGTGGTAAAGTTCTAACCCATTGCTCAATGGCTTTTAGTTGCATATTTTCAGCACTTGTTACCTGCAAAACAAATAGCCTTATAATAAGTAAACAAAAAATAAAGGCTATTACCATAATTAATGATAATAACCTCTTTTGTATTGAAAAAGTTGAATATTCAATTTTTGGTTTAATAATTGCCTCCAAATAACTCGTTGACGTAGTCGCAAACATCGTCAAACCAATTTGTTATTTGTGAGTCCTCACTTTCAATATTTTGTTTATTTTCTTTTTCTATTTGTAATTTTGAAGAGTTTTCAAACATTATATAATCGTTTTCTTCTTCTACCACAAAAGAAACATTTGAATTTGTTGTGTTGATTGAAGCTGCTGTTTTTGCAACTGTTCTTTCAAGTGAGTTAATCACAAAAACATTATATATAAACAATATGCAAAGTAATACAGCAATAGAAGTAAAAGTAAATAATAAAGGCTTGTTTGAAGCTTTAAATTTTTCTTTTTTAACTTCTACAACTTCATCTTCTTGTTTATTCCAAACATAGTTATCTAAAAATTCGTTTGTTTGAAGTTCCATTTCAAAAGCTGGTTCAGAAACAGATGAAATTTCTTGTACAGAATCATTTGATTGTACAAATTGAATAGCATCAAAGTCTTGAATTTGTTCAAAATTTTCTACTTGTTTTGTTGCAAAATCATCAATATCATAAATTTTATCAAAATTAATATCGTCGATTTGAGCAATTCTTTCTTCTAAAAGAATATCGCTTGTTGTTTTAACCATCTTTTCTTACCCCCTCTTTTTAATATTTTTTCTTTTGTAAGAACATTTAGATGTTTATTTTTTAAATTTTTTCAGCCACTCTTAACTTACTAGAAGTACTTCTTGAGTTTACTTTTTGTTCGTTTTCACTTGGAACAATTGGTTTTTTATTAATAAGTTTTACTATTGGTTTGTGATTACATACACAAATAGGAAAACTTTTTGGGCAAATACAGCCCGTACTGTTTTCAGTAAAACAGTTTTTAACTAACCTATCTTCTAGTGAGTGGAAAGTTATAATGCACAACCTACCTTTTGGTTTTAAACACTCAATCATATCGTTTAAAACACTTTTAAGGTTTTCAAGCTCGCTATTAACTTCTATTCTTATTGCTTGAAAAGTTTTTTTACAAACGCTTCCACCTTTATGTAAAAGTTTTGCTGGAAAACTTTTTTCAATAATTTTTACTAGTTCGCCTGTTGTTGTTATTGGTTTTTCTTCTCTTGCTTTTAAAATATTTCTTACAATACTTTTAGCAAAATTTTCTTCGCCATACTCATATAAAATTTTAAGTAGTTCTTTTTCTGAGTAATTATTGACAACTTCTTTTGCTGTTAAACTTTGATTTTGATTCATTCTCATATCAAGTGGTGCGTCTTTTGAATAACTAAAGCCCCTTTCAACTTCATCAAGTTGATAAGAAGAAACACCTAAATCAGCTAGTAAGCCATCAATTTTTTCAATGTTATTATCTTTTAAAATATTTAAAAGATTTTTGTAGTCATCGTTAACTAAAATCACATTGCAATTATATTTTGCTAACCTTTCGCCACTAACCTTAATTGCTGTTGCATCTTTATCAATACCAATTAAAGTTCCTTTACTACTAAGCCTTTTTGCAATTTCGCTACTATGACCAGCACCACCCAATGTTGCATCTACATACACGCCATCTGGATTGATGTTTAAGTTGTTAATACATTCATCTAACATTATAGGTACGTGTTTAAATTCCATACTCACCTAAATTAGACAAAATTTGGTCAAAATTGCTGTTTGCGTTTTCACAATATTTATTCCAAACTTCTTGTGACCACAATTCAATTCTGTTACCTACGCCTATAAAAACAACTTCTTTGTTAATTTTTGCAAATTCTTTTAAATTTGCTGGTAAGAGAAACCTTCCTTGATTATCTTCTTCAATTTCTTGAGCTGAAGAAAATAACATTCTTATAGGCATTTGAGCCTTACTATCAAACATAGGAAGATTATTAATTTTATTTAGAATAGTATCAAATTGATTTTTAGGCACAATAAAAAGACAACCATCGTTACCTTTGGTTAAAACTAAGCCACCACTAATTTCTTTTTTAAATTTAGGTGGTAGGCGTAATCTGTTTTTATCGTCACAATTATGTTTGTATTCGCCTAAAAACATTTTAGTAGACTTCCCCCTTACGCTGGTAGTGTAACACAAATTTTAACCACTTCCAACCACTTTTGACCACTTTTAATAATTATTTTGACATTTCTTGACCACTTTACTATTTTTTTGTGCAAATTGCACATAATAAAAGAAGATTTTTAAACAAAATAGGTAAAATTTTTAAATAAAAAAAACAAGCCTTAAAAAAAGACTTGTTTTAATGTTTTTTTTCTTTTACATATTACTTAATTTCAATAAGTTTATTTTTAACCATATCACAGGAAGTTAAATAATAGTTAACACCATTTAAAGTTAATACTTCTTTTATATTTGGTATTTTGCCATGCAAGTGACCATACACAACAGTTTTAACTTCATACTTTTCAATTAAATCAGTAAATCTTGTTGATTCATTGTTTTTATCAAAAGGTGGATAATGCATTAAACATATAATTTCTTGGTTGTTATCTTGTTTTACTTTTGCTTCCTTTAAAGACATTTCTAGTCTTATAAGTTCCCTTTCAAAAATTTTTTTATCGTTTGAGTCGGTCATTTTACTATCATCTACAATCCAACCCCTTGAACCACAAAAAATGTAATCACCTAAAACTAAACTATCGTTTTGTAATGCATATATATTTTCTGGCAAAATATTTCTTACTTTACTAATAGTACTCCACCAATAATCGTGGTTACCACGAAGTAAAATCTTTTTACCTTTTAAATCTTTTAAAAAATTAATATCTGTTTTTGCATCTTCCAACTTCATAGCCCAACTTAAATCACCGGCCAACAAAACAACATCTTCGTCTGTTACTTTTTTGTTCCAATCTTCAACAATTTCTTCTAAGTAATTATCCCACACTGGACCAAATATATTCATAGGTTTTGGGTTGTTTATTGATAAGTGCAAATCTGAAATAGCATAAACTTTCAAAAAAATAACCTCTTTATTTTTAACTAATATTATATGATTTTATAATATTATTATACTTTTAATAAGTTTTTTTGTCTAGTCAAAAAATTTAATAAAGATAATAAAAAACAACTTGCTTAAAAACAAGTTGTTTATTTTTTTAAGAACGTTGATTTTGTATTGCAGTTGGAAAAATTGGCAACTCAAACTCACCCCTACAAACATCTGGCGTAAACTCTTGTGCTTGTGGTGGGCAACAATAACCGTAACTAGGAACTAAAATTTCTGCTTGAACCAAAACTCTTATAATTAGCGAAATACAAGCATTTAATGAGAAAGTACTACCACTAACCCAACTTCCACTAGAATTTGCAACTGCACCGAAAACTTCTATTCTATAAGGAACTACTGAAGGTTGTGGAATAAATAAAATTATATCGTTAGCAAGAGTTACAGTTGTTTCGCCCGTACCAGTAACACCATTTGCATCACTATAAGTAATAAGTAAAGGAACAACTGCATCAAACGAAACTCTAGCAAAATTTGGTTTTTCTACCAACCTTTCAACTGTTAAATTATTAACTGCAGTTTGGCCATTAATAACAGCACTAATAAAAGTAAGTGGTGTAACTGGATTTGCTGGAGTTTGATTTGTAAGTTCTACTTGAGTATTATTCAATTGAATTTGTCGCATAGCAGCATCTAAAACTTTATCAACTTGAATACAAGCCTTTTCGCAAATACCATTTAATGGATTACCATTTATTACACCAGGGCAACTACCCGTACGGTTGCAAGTATAAAATGACATTAAAAAATACCTCCTATATAAAAGAAGAAAAAATTTTTTTAATCTTCTTCAAAACAAAAAATCTCTTTTTATTTTATTACTGAGATTTCAACTATATGATAATATGCTAATTTTATTTTGTTTTGTTAATAAGAAGTTTTTTTAATAAAAAAATAAAGCCTTGAAATAATTTTCAAAGCTTTAAAAGTTTTTTTTATTGATTTACAAATTGTTCAATGCTATCAAGTAAATCTTTATGACCTTCTTTATCTTGTGAAGAAGTTACAATAACATCACGTCTTGTAATACCTAATTTTGAACAAATAATTTGTAATTGGTTTGATACTTGTGCTTTTGATAAAGTATCAACTTTTGTTACAACTACTTTAGTTGAAATTCTGTTAAAATATAAAAATTTTAACATTTGTTCATCTTGAGCAGTTGGTGTTCTTCTAATATCTAAAAGCAAATAAACACATTTTAATTTTTCGCTAGTTTTTAAATATTCCTCTAAAAACTCGCCCCAATTTGTTTTTTCGCCTTTACTTACTTCAGCGTAACCATAACCTGGTAAGTCAACCAATAAAAATTGTTTGTTAACTAAATAATAATTAATTAATGTTGTTTTACCTGGCATACTTGAAGCTCTTGCTAGTTTTTTACGGTTAACAATAAAGTTAATAAGCGAACTTTTACCAACGTTACTTCTACCCACAAAAGCAACTTCGTTATAATCACTTTTATAATAATTTGTATCTGCAACGCTTGTTACAAATTCAGCTGATTTGATAACCATTTTATCCTCCCGTAAAAATTAAAAACCTATAACACTTATTTTTTAGCACTTAACACAAAAATTGTCAAAAAAATAAGCAATAAAAGTTAATTATTATGCACTTTCTTCGGTTGAAACTTGTTTAACTTTTCTAATATATTCAGGTTCTTCTGCTTTATTAATAAACTCGTCATTAATAATAATACTATCAATAGTTTTATCACCTGGGGCTGTATACATAAGTTTAAGCATTCTTTCTTCTAAAATAGTTCTTAAACCCCTTGCTCCAGTTTTTAACTTCATAGCCTTTTTAGCAACAGCACTAACAGCTTCATCTTTAAACACCAAATTAATGCCATCCATATCAAACATTTTTTTGTATTGTTTGGTAATAGAATTTTTTGGTGCTGTCATAATTTTAACAAGTGCTTCTTCTGATAAATCGTGAAGAGCAACTGTAATTGGAATACGACCAACAAATTCAGGAATTAAACCAAATTTATTTAAATCTTGTGGTTGAGTGTTTTTAATTAAATTATAAATTTCTTCTTCTTTTGAGTTAATAGTAACTGAGTTACCAAAACCAAGTGAAGCGTTGCTAAGTCTTTTTTCAATAATTTTATCAAGACCAACAAATGCGCCACCACAAATAAATAAAATGTTTGTAGTATCAATAGAAATAGTTTCTTGTTGTGGATGTTTTCTTCCCCCTTGTGGTGGAACATTAGCAACAGTACTTTCTAAAATTTTAAGTAAAGCTTGTTGCACACCTTCGCCAGAAACATCTCTAGTAATAGACCTGTTTTCACTTTTTCTTGCAATTTTATCAATTTCATCAATATATACAATGCCCCTTTCAGCTTTTGAAACATCATAGTCAGCATTTTGTATAAGTTTTAATAAAATGTTTTCTACGTCATCACCAACATAACCAGCTTCGGTTAAAGTTGTTGCATCACAACTAGCAAAAGGAACTTTTAATATTTTTGCTAATGTTTTTGCAAGAAGTGTTTTACCACAACCAGTAGGACCAATAAGTAATACGTTACTCTTTTCAAGTTCAATAGGTTGTTTATCGCTTTTCTTTTCTTTAATTTCAGTGTTATAGTTTATTCTTTTATAGTGATTATAAACTGCAACAGATAAAACCATTTTTGCTTCTTCTTGACCTACAATGTAATCATCAAGCATATCTTTAATTTCGTGTGGTAATGGTAAATCTATTTTAGTTTGTGGTGTAACAATTTTTTCTTCTTTAATAATTTCTTTACAAACATCAATACACTCGTCACAAATAAAACTATCACCACTAGGGCTTGCTATAAGTCTTTTAACTTCTGTTTGGGATTTTCCACAAAACGAACATCTTAAATCTTTATCCATTTTACTTTAAGTCTCTCCTTTTTAATGCAAAAGGCTATGGTTAAATAATCACAGCCCTGCATATATTATAGTCTTTTAAAATTTCTCTTATTTTATCCCAATCAAAAAAGCATTAAATTTTTTATAAAATTTATTTCTTTTTCTTTCTTGTATAGAAGATATCATCAATCAATCCATATTCTTTAGCTTGTTCAGCTGTCATATAATAATCTCTATCAGTATCTTTTTGAACCTTCTTTAAGTCTTGGCCAGTAGCTTCACTTAAAATAGTGTTGATTTTTTCTTTGATAGATTGAATATGTCTTGCTTGAATTTCAATATCACTTGCTTGACCTTGTGCGCCACCAAGTGGTTGGTGAATCATAATTTCGCTATTAGGTAAAGCATATCTTTTGCCTTTTGTACCACTTGAAAGTAAGAAAGCGCCCATTGATGCTGCAAGACCAATACAAATAGTAACAACATCGCATTTAATATATTTAATAGTATCGTAAATAGCAAGACCAGCGCTAACGCTACCACCAGGGCTATTAATATATAAGCAAATATCTTTATCTGGGTTTTTACCTTCAAGGTAAATAAGTTGAGCAACAACAGTGTTTGCAGTTGCATCATTAATTTCGCCAGTTAAAAAGATAATTCTATCTTCTAACAATCTTGAATAAATATCAAAACTTCTCTCACCTTGAGCAGTTTGATCTACAACCATAGGAATTAACATAACTAATAATCTCCTTTAAATTGTTTTAAACTTTATTTAACTTATTATTTCCATGTCTTAAAAAGTTATTATAAAACTTTAAATTACATATTGTTGTTTTCTTTTAAGAAAGCCATAAGTTTGTTTAAAAGAATACTGTTTTCAAAATAATTTAATTGTTCTGGGTTTAAAGTTTTTCTAATTTCTTTAATTGATTTAGGTTTTTCTTTATTGTGTTCGTTAAATTTGTCTTCTAAATCTTTATCTGTTACTTCGATTTTTTCTTGAACTAAAATTTTTTCAAGAACAAGTCTTGTTTTAACAGTTCTTTTTGCATCTTCTCTTCTTGATTCTTTTAAAGCTTCAACAGTAGTGTTAGCATATTGTAAGTAACCTGCTAAACTTAAACCTTGGTATGAAAGACGATATTCAAAATCTTTAATAAAGTCTTCAACTTGTTGTTCAACCATAGCTGCTGGAACATCAACTTTAGCATTATCAACAATCATATCAATAAGTTTGTTTTCTGCTTGAGCATTTTCTTCTTTTTGTTTGCCTTCAAGAAGTTTTTTCTTTGTATCTTCAGTTAATTCTTTTAAAGTTTCAAATTCACTTACTTCACTAGCAAATGTGTCGTTAAGTTCTGGATATTGTTTTTCTTTAACAGCTTTAACTTCAACAGCAAAAACAGCTGGTTTACCTTGTAATGATGGTTCGTGATATTCTTTAGGGAAAGTTACTTTAACATCTTTCTTATCACCTTTTTTAAGACCTACAAGTTGATCTTCGAAAGTATCGATAAAGCTTTTTGAACCAATTTCAAGATCAAAATCTGTTGCTGTACCGCCATCAAATTTTACACCGTCAATGCTACCTGAAAAATCAATAGTTGCTGTATCGCCGTTTTTGATTTCTCTTTCAACTTCAACAAATTTTACACGAGCTTCAAGCATACCTTGTAATTCTTTGTCAACTTCAGCTTTAGTTACTTTAACTTCTTTCTTTTCAACTTTTAAACCTTTATAGTCGCCAAGTTCAACTTCTGGTTTAACAGTGATTTTTAAAATTAATTCTAAACCTTCTGTTCCTACTTTTTTAATTTCAATTTCAGGTGTAGCAACTGGTTCGATAGTTTTTTCTTTTGATAAAACTTCAAAATAATATCTATAGAAGCAATTATCAATAGCTTCGTCATAGAATAAACTTGCACCATAAGTTTTTTCTAAAACTTTTCTTGGTGTATGACCCTTTCTAAAACCTTGAACGCTGTATTTGCCTTTGTTTTTTTCATAAGCGCCTTGAACAGCTTCTTCCCATTCTTTACTATCTAAAGTTAAATCAATTTGAACTCTTTTATCTTCTAGTACTTTTTTTGTATATTTCATATTTTTCTCCCATAATTAAATTGCAATAAACATTATAACAAAAACAATAAAAAAAAACAATCACTAAAATCAAACAAATTGTAGTTTTTTTGGTTTTTTAGATTGTTTAAATTTTTTATTTAATGTTTTTTATTTTTTTTAGTTAAAAATTATATAAAAAAGTGCTTTTTAAAACTATGTTTTTAGGTTAAATTATTTATTTTTTACCAACCTAAAAAGATTTTAGCAACACCCATAACAGCCATAGCAATAAAGGCTAGGCCTAAAATATATAAAGCAATACTAGGCATTGAAGCATTTGCCCTAGCAAAAATATTTTTTGCCATTGGTTTTTTGTTTCTATCTTTTGCTTCGCCTATATAGTAAATATCTTCGTCGTAATCATATTTTGTAGCATCAAAATAGTTTTCGTCATCATCATATTCTTTTGCTTCTTTATATTTTGCCCTTAACTTTGTTGCAAAGTATAGAAAAATTAACCCTAAGAGTAAAGAGCCTATTATCATAAAGCCTACCCAAACAACGCTTAAGGTCATAAAAACAATACAAACAAAGAAATATATAATTATCCAAAGATATTTTTTTAAAAAATTTTTCATATTAAACCACAAATGTAAAAACAATAATTATAATAACAAATATTACAAGGAAAAAAGTGTAAGTGTTACTTCTTTTAGCATAAGCATAACTAAAAGCCGAAATAATAGTTGTTAAACAAGCCAAATAATAAGCCACTTTTTCGCACCAATAAGCAATATTGCTTGATAAGTGAAAAACGTTAACAGTTAAATAACTAACAACTAACGAACACGCAATTAAACCTAATGCAATATAAGCCAACAAATTTGCAATTTTTCTAGAATTCATAACTAAATTTGCTCTCCTATTACATAATAGAATAACTTTTTTTTATTTTTTTGTAAAATAAAAAAGGTAGTCACAAAATTAATTTGTTTAAAATCGCCTATTTTTTACTAAAAAAATTAATTATTTAAATTGATTATCCAAAAATTTTTGAAAATAATCAGGAATAGGAGCACAAAACTCCATAGTTTCATTAGTTTTAGGATGAATAAAAATAAGTTTATAAGCGTGAAGAAGTTGCCCTTGCAAAGCAAACTTTTCGCCTTTTTTACCATATAACTTGTCGCCCACAATTGGATGATTTAAGTGTGAAGACTGCACCCTAATTTGATGAGTTCTGCCCGTTTTTAACTCATATTCTACATAAGAAAAACCTTTGTTGTACTCAAGAACCTTATAATTAGTAATGGCTAATCTACCTTGACCAAAAGGAACAACAAAAATTTTTTCGTGCTGACTGTTACCCCTTGCTAAATGAGTTTGAATAGTACCTTCTTCTTGGTTAAATTTGCCGTAAGTAACAGCCCTATAAATTCGGTGACAAACTTTTTCTTGAATTTGTTTTTGTAAAGCTAAGTGTGTTTTATCATCTTTAGCAATAACAATAAGACCTGATGTATCTTTATCAAGTCTATGAACAATACCTGGCCTAAACTCGCCGTTTATACCACTAAGATTTTTAATATGATGCATAATAGCATTTACTAATGTGCCCGTTCTTAAAGCACCTGCAGGATGAACAACCATATTTTGTGGTTTATTAATAACTGCTAAATAATCATCTTCATAAACAATATCAAGTGGAATATTTTCAGGCAAAATATCAACGGGTTGCAAAGGTGGAATATTTACCCAAACACTTTCGCCCACCCTTAGTTTGTAACCACTTTTAACTTCTTTTCCATTAACCTTAACTTGTTGCTTTTCTATTAGATTTTTTAATGCACTTCTTGTAAAATCAGGCATTTGCTCTAACAAAAACATATCTAGTCTTTTATTTTTATCACTTTCGCAAGTTATAAAAGTTTTTTCTTCATTCATTATTTTTTACTCTTTACACTATTATTTTTACTTGTTTTTACTTTATCATCTTTTTGTGTTTTTTCAAGTTTTTTATTTTTAGTGCTAGTTTTTTCTTTTTTTTCCTGTACTTCTTCTTTGCTACCTGATTTTTCTTCTTTAACTGGCTTAGTTTTTTCAGTACTATGCAAATTTTTATTTTTAGGTTCTTCTGCTGTTTTTTCTACAGTTTCTGCTACTTTTTCTTTTTTACTATCTTTTGGTCTATAAACAAAAATAGCATAAATAATCATTAATACTGTGCCAACAAATAAAAAGCAATCTGCTACGTTAAAGGTTGGAAATGTTTGCCAAAAATTGAAGTAAAGAAAATCTCTTACCCCACCTAAAAAGATTCTATCAATAAAATTACCTATTGCGCCACCTACAATTAAAGATAAGGCAATACCATATAAAACGTTTTTATCTTTAGCCCAAAGGTCATAAACACAAACTAATACAATAAAAACACAAGTTGTTAAAATTAATAACCACAAATTGCCACTAAGCATACTAAATGCTCCACCAGTATTTAAACCAGATACACTTCTTACTCCGACTAATCCTGGAATAATAGGACAATTATTTGCATACAAAAACTCTTTAGTAATTAAATCTGCTGCAATTACTAAAAATACAATTATAATTTTATAAATACTTGATTTTAAAAATTCTTTCATATAGTAAGTATATATTAAAAATAAAAAAAACAAAAATAAATTTTGTTCTATTTTTGTTCTTTTAAATATTTTTATTAATGTTTAGATTGAGTCATAATATTAATACCTTCAGGGGTCATTAAAAACAAATCGCCTTGAAGTCTTTTTATACTGCCTTTTAAGGCATAAACTGCCCCGCTTAAGAATTGAAGAATCTTATCAGCATCAACTGGTCTAATTTGACCTAAGTTAACTATACAAGCTTCTTTGCGTCTTAAACACTCGATTAACACTTTAATATCTTTATTATCTTTAGGTGCATAAATAATTAAATTTTTGCCACCAATTCCACCAGAAAGTTCTGGTATTTGAGCAGTAATTTCGTTTGGATTTTTAAACTCGTTAACAACAAAAGAGTTAGCCAAACCATTATCGAAGTTACTGTATTTATCGTTTGTTAAATTATTTTTATCTTCCACAGCTGGTGAATTATTTTTTTTCTTTGAGTTATCACTAAACCCTAGACCTTTCATTAATGAATTAAATATACCCACAGAAAAAAAGACCTCCTCCTTTGTTAAATTTTAATTACAAAAAAAGTTTAACATATAAAAATTTTTAAAGCAATTTTTTTAACTAGTTATATTAGTTAAAATAAGTTAAAATTTGTAAAAAATTAAATAATGCCCGAACTTCCGTGACCTGGGTAAAATTGTCTGCCTTTATAATTTTCTTCTAAATACTTTAAACTTTGTTGCATATCTTCACTACTACCAGTTAATAAATCTGTTCTACCATAGGTATGAGCAAATTTTGTGTCTCCTGTAAATAAAGCATCATCAACTTCAATACAAATTCCACCGTTGGTATGGCCTTTTGTAACAAAAGTTTTTATTTTAAAACTACCTAGTTCAAACTCTTCTTTTTCACCAAGAACAACAAAATTTTCCCTTGGTTGTTTGCAAATTACAAACTTATTAAAAACTATTGAGTAATTTCCTTTTGGATTATAAAGTTTTTCAAGTTCTGGTTCAGTTAAATAACACTTAACGTTATAAAAATTCATAATATTTTCTAAATTTTCAAAGTGGTCATAATGACCGTGAGTTAAAATAATACCTAAAAACTTCATATCTTCTGTTCTGGCTTGAATATCTTGAAGTTCTGCAGCAGCATCAATTAAAATAAACTCGTTATCGTCATTACATAAAATATATGTGTTATTATCTAATTTTCCACTAATTAATGTTTTAATTTTCATATTTTCTCGCTTTATTTTTATATATTAATATTTTAAATTTAGTTTTAAGTTGTGTCAATAATAAAGTGTCAAAAATTAAATAGATTAAGTAAAAAAAACAATAAAAGTTATAAAAGTATAATTATTTTTAAAAATAAAAAATGCCTTTAGGTATTTTAACGCAAAAAGGCATATTAATTATTTTATTCTTCAATTTTTTCTTTAATGTAATCTTGTATATAATCAAAGCAATTCATAAGTTTTTTACCAATTTTAAAATTTGCCCATAAAACTAATGAATAAAAATATTTTTTTAAATATTGCTCTTTAAACATAATTTCAAAAGAAATTTTAAAGTTTAAATCATAAATCATACTAAAGTGAAGTAATGCTCTGTTATAAAAATTTACATTAGTTGTTTTTTTGTATAACTTATGGTTATAAAAATTTTCAAGTTCTTCTTCAGTTAGTTTACCCTTTTCAATGTCGCAACATTGTGGGTCTTCACAAAGAATTCTAAAAATATCTAATTTATCAGCATCTCTAATTATATTACAAAACAAAAGTTCACGCTCGGTTAAATCTGGGTCCATTGCAAACTTGTTGTGATTTTTAATGGCTTTATATATTAAAGATTTTTCTTCGCTAGAAACATTATCAACAAAGTTATCAAATTCGCCTTCATCAAAAAGTCGTTGAACAGCTAAGTTTGCGTGGTCAATACTTTTTAAGTCGCTGTAAGTTGAATATGTTTTAAATTGCTCAAACCTTGAATAATCGTGAAAAAGCGCAATTAAACCTGAAAGATAAAAATCTCTTGGTTCTAAATTTAAACTTTCACAAATAGTATCGTTTACAAGTTTAACTTTAGAAGTATGAATATATTTTAGGTTTATATTGTCGTCTTTAATATCAAAGTTTTTTACAATATAATCTTTTAGTTTTTGTTCAATGTCATCAAGCAAAAACTTATAATCGTTAAAATCTAATATTTTTTCATTAGTAGTCATTGTTTAATTTAATCTCCAATAAACTCTCTAATCAAGCTATCAGTTGGAACAAACTCTTTGCTTACAGTTGCACATTTTCTAAATTTATCAATAAATTTTTTGATAACTGGGTTATCTTTTTTTTCTTCAAATTTTTTAAGCAAAAGGTCTTTATACAAAAGTGGCTCATAAAAGTGAGTTGAATTTAAGTGATAATTTGCATTGTTTTTAAATGGTCTAATATTTTTATCTTCGCCAGCACAAACTGCATCCCAAGTGTTAATGGTTTTTTCGTAGGTACAACTTCTTTCCCTTTCATCTCTAACCATTCTTCTTAAAAACCTAAGTTCACGTGCATAGAAAATAGTTTTTCCCTTAAAAACAAAATCGGTGTTACAGTGAATATAAATTTTATAAATTTTATCAGCATCTAAATCTTCACTTAAAATTGGATTCAAAGCGTGAATACCTTCCATAATAATCACGCCATTTTTTTCTATTTTACAATCTTTCCAAACATCTGTTCTACTATGACTTGCAAAATCAAAAGTTGGAGTTTTAGTTTCGCCTTTTGTTAAAATTTCATTTAAACAATTTTTAATACATTCAACGTCTAAAGCCCCAATACCTTCAATATCAGGTTTGCCGTCTTCCATTAAAGGAACATCTTTTAAAGGTCTGAAAAAATCATCCATATTAAGAACATGTGAGTTGATATTTAACTTTTTAAGTTCTTGTTGAATTTTATAACTGGTTGTTGTTTTACCTGCTGATGATGGACCTGTAAGCAAAATAATTTTCTTTTTGTAAATGCTAATTTGATTAGCAATTTCTCTAATTTGCTCCATATAAGCACTTTCGCCACGATCGATAAGTTTATAAACATTTTCGCTATTTTTTTGGTTTATATCGTCAATGTTAATTTTTAATCTTGTACTTTCCATTTTCAGTCCTTTTAAAATTGTTTTTAATTAAATTATGAATAATAAATTTTATTTGCGTATTCTACAACTTTTTCATAATCGTGTTTTTTTGAAACTAAAATTAACTCTTTAATATTTTCGTTAGTCATTTCGTCTTCATCAACACCACATTTTTTAACAAGTGTACACCAATCTTTTAAGCAACTTTCAACAGTAATTAGGTTAATTAAAACAAAGTCATCTCTATAGAAGTAATTTTTAAAATAATATGTCCATTTTTCTGGAGTAATTTTTTCAAAAATATCTTCAGCAGTTAAACGAGATTCATTAAAATAACCATTATTATTGCCAAGATATGCAATAAGACAAGGAGTTATTACACTTCTTAAAAATAAGTTTGGAAAACTTTCAACTTCAGAAAGTTGAATTAAAGGAGCAATTTCGCCCTTATGGTTGCTAACGCTATAGTGACAAGATAAAACATCTTGGCAACTTTTTAAAATTTTAGTAACAGTAACTAAATCTGTATTAAAATCTTGAAGTTTAATTTGTGTTGAAATTTCGTTAAATACCCTATTAATAGGTGCATCAGGTGAAGAAGTTTTAAGGTAGAAAGAAATAAACTTTTTATCGTTCATACTTGCGTTATCCCAAAGGAATGGGAACAAGTTTTTAACGTTTTGACATAAAGTTTTAAATCTTTTGCCATCTTTTTCATCTGCGTTTTTAAGTAAAGCAAACATAATTCTAATAAGTAAGTTTTTATGTTTGTTAGTTGATTCAATAATATCGTTGTAAATATCAGAATAAGGTAAAATTTCAACTGTAAATAGAGCTTCAATAGTATCTTTTACACTTGTTGTAAATGGTTCAAAGTCTTTAAGCAATACAGCGTCAAAGCAGTTTGCAATTAAGTATTTTGCCCTTTCTTTATCAATTTCTTGGTTGTTTGAGTTGTTATCTTTCCTGCGTTGTAAAAGTTCAATTGTTTGCAATATTTTAAGTTTTTCTTGCCTTGAAATTAAGTCAAAATCGGTTGCAAGCCTTAAGATAAAAACATCAAAGAATTTTGAAATAAATGTTTTATCAATCCAGTGAGTAATATTAATAACAATTTCTTCACCAATTGAAAATATCACATCTTGTAAAATTTTTACTGTTTTATTAAAAACATATTCTACAACATAGTTGTACATGCCTGCGTTAAAAGATGTTAAAATAAAATCTTTATCATCTTGAGTCAGTGTTGTGTTCGAATTTTCAATAATATCTTCAAACGAACTATCTGTTATGTTGCATTTTTTACGAGCATCGTTCCAAATTATTTTCATTTTTTCACCTCTTCATAAAAAACTTCTCCATCTTGAGAATGAAAAAACACCCCTATTACTTTTTTAATACCTGAATTTATAATACCATAAGCAGCTCTTTTACGTGCGCCACCAATAATATTTTTCTTAGAGTATTTATCGGCTTTAATAAATACATTATAAGCCCTAATTCTACCAGCATTATCAACAATGGTAATACCGTCATAGTTAAGCATAGAAATAAACAATTCTGCTATATTTGTAAGCCTTGCTTCAGAATAGCTTTTGCTTTGTAAGAAAGTTTTAGAAAACTCAATAGGTTCGTTAAGCCAAATACCATCGCTAAAGTAACCTTTATCTTTGTAATCTTTATCAATAACAACGCAAATAGCACCGTGAATATCGTTAATAGCTTTTTTCAAAATATTTTCGTAAAGAATTTTAATTTCAGTAATTTTTGTTTTTGTTGTTTTTAATTTTGAAAAACTTGCATTAACAAAACGTTTAATAACATTGCCACGGTTTAAGAAGTTTGAATCGTTAATTGAAAAGTTAACAATAATATCACTGCCCTTAACACCATGCAAGTTAATTGCATAAGCACTAAGAGTTTCTAAGAAAATAAGAGAAAAGTTTTCAGTAGTTAAAAGTTGTTCACTTTCAAAAACAAGTTGATTTAAAGATTTTTCTTTAATACTGTTAAAAACTTTACAAATACCGTAGTTAAATCTACCGTTTTTATATTCAATGTATGTTACCCAGTCGTTTAAGCAGAACATTAAAAGTGATTTTAAACGAGAGTTAAACATTTTTTCATCTTCATCACTAAATAATTGAAGTTTAAAACAGTTAGTAATGCTTTTGTTAACTAAGTCAATATTATTTGTAAAAATAATTCTTGGCTTAATTTTTTGACCTTCCTCCTCATAACTGCAAAACTTGTAGAAATTGTTGATTAATACCGAAATTAATTCTTCAGGCATAGTTGGATATTCTTTAACAATAAATCTTAAAACTGTGTCCTTCGCTTCGGTAAAAAACAAATTATCTGCCATTAACTTCCTCCCCTTTTTGTATTTTTATTTTTTTAAAAAAATTGTTCTTTTAGTTTTTGTGGTAATTTAAACTAAAAAACAATGAATTTACTTTTTCTTTCCACCTAATAATGAGCCTGTAAAATGTAACAGCAAATTTAGTGGTAAAAATCTCATAGCAAAATCTAAAACCTTATATTTTGCACTTACTATTGTGTAAGGCTTTGGATTACGCTTTTTGCTTGATTTATATATTGCTTTTGCAACTACAATTGGTTGCATACGCTTATCATCATTTTTATCAATGCCTTCGGCTGCGTTTTTAATTCTGTCGCCGTATCTTTCGTTAGTTTCAAAATTCTTTACTCTATTTTTTGTAAAGTTTGTTTTAACTTCACCTGGGCAAACAGCTGTAACTTTAACCCCAAAAGGTTTGCATTCCATACGTTGTGAAAAAGTTAACATATTAACAGCTGCTTTGCTTGCACAATAATGCCCCCTAAAAGGAACAGCAAACAATGCACAAGCTGAACTAACATTTATAATTGTGCTACCCTTAACCATATAAGGAAGAGCGTATTTGTAACAATTAACAACACCAAAATAATTTACATTAAAAAGATCTTTTGTTGTTTTGTCGTCAATTAATTCAATTGCTCCTGAAATACCATAACCAGCGTTGTTAATAAGAACATCAATTTGGGTATATTTTGAGCCTATTTGATTAAAAACCTTCATAACTTGCTCTTCGTTTGTTACATCACAAGCATAAAAGTTTTGTAATTGCTCTGGGTTTTTGCGTGCTAGAACAATTACGTTATCGCCTTTGCTAGCAAAATATTCAGCACAGGCTTTGCCTATACCACTTGTTCCACCAGTTATAACTACATTTCTAACAATATTACTCTTCATATTTTTTATATTAAAACAAATAAAATAAAAAGGCAATTAAAAAGGGCCTTTTATAATATTAAATTATATTTTTTATTATAAATAATATACGTTAAAAATTTTTGTTAAAAGGTTTAAAAATCAATTGAATTAATTTTTTTAATTACTTCTTTATTACTAAGTGCAAATGAAATATAAATTTGCTTTAATTTTGAAGTAAAAATTAAGTCATTTTTTGCATAGTATAATGCATCTTCTAAACTACTCTTTGTTTTTTCAAGTGGCACAGAAATTATTTGTTTTAGGGTTAAATCTTCGTTTTGCTTAAACTTATTTAGTTTATTTTGAATAGTACTTAACTGAGTTAAAAGGTCTGCTAAAACGCTATTTACTTGAGTTAGTGAAATTTCCTTTTTATCATACAAAATTGTTGTTTCATAAAGTTTTGAAAAACTTGACCTAAAGTAATTTAAAATTGCAATAATGTCTTCACAATTACTACCCTTATATTCCTTTGATATACCATCAATTTTTATATTAACTATTCTTGCATTAAACCCAAGATTTATTAAGTTTTCTTGAATTTCTTTTGCTTCAATTAGTGTAGGATAAGCACTTATAAAAACAAATTTTTCGCCACTTTCATAAACTACACCTGCACCACCTTTTTGCTGAACAGATAGCGAAAAATTTTGCGCTTCTTCATAAGTTTTAAAATCGTTAACGCTTAAAGCGTAAACCGAATAACTTGGCAATTCTATTTTTTGAGTAAAAAACAAACTATTTTTATTTGTTATTACACTTGAAAATATATCTGAAATATTAACTACTAATAAAAAAAATAATATTACAGCTAAAAAAACAAACAAAACGGATAATTTTTTATTTGTTTTTAAAAGATTTTTAACTTTTTTATTTTTTATAAGTTTTGACACCTTTTATTGAAAAACCCCTTATTTGTAAGTTAAAATTGTATGTGAATAAGTTAAATTTAGTAAAAACTGCGAAAATTTTTCGTGGTTTTTTATTTTTTTTTAAATTTTTATAAAAAAACACTAAATTTTAATTTGTTAATTATAGTTATGAAAAAACTTAAATAAATATGAAATAAGGAGAAAAATATGAAAATTAAACCCATTTTTGACCGTGTTTTAGCACAAGAAATTAAAGAAAATAACAAAACTGAAAGTGGCATTTGCCTAGATTTACTACCCCAAAACAGCCTTAAAAAAGCCATAATTTTAAGAACGGGCGAAGGTATTTTTGAAGACGGAACATTTATTAAAATGCAAGTAAGTGAAAATCAAATTATTTATTTTGAAGAACATTGTGCAGTAAAAATAATAGTTCAAGGTAAAGAATATTGGTTAATTAAACAAACAGACATTTTAGCTGTTGAACAATAATTTTTTTTAAATAAATTAATATAAAAGGATTAAATCAATGAGTAAAATATATTTAACAAATGAACAAGCCCAAAAAGCCCTATCAAAAGGCGTAAACAAACTAGCAGACATAGTAAAGTTAACTTTAGGTCCTAAAGGCAGAAACATAGTTTTAGACCGTAAATTTGCTACCCCACTAATAACCAACGACGGCGTTACAATTGCTAGAGAGTTTGAACTTGAAGATGTTTATGAAAATATGGGCGTAAAGTTAATAAAGGAAGTTTGTCAAAAAACAAACGACTTAGCTGGAGATGGAACAACAACAGCAATTGTTCTTGCCCAAAAATTATTAAACGACGGATTAAAACAAACAATTAATGGTTATAGTCCCATTTTAATTAATAAAGGAATAAATAAAACACTAAATCAATGTTTAAAATTATTGCAAGAAAAAAGTAAAATTATTACTAGTTTAAAAGAAATTGAAAATATTGCCAGCATATCTTCACAAAACCAAGAAGTTGGAAAACTTATTTCTAGCGTATATAAAAAGTTAGGAAACAACGCCAATATAATTTTGCAAGATAGCAAAACAGCTAAAACAGAAGTTGTTTTTCAAGAAGGTATTAGTTTTGATAAAGGTTTTATCTCCCCTTACCTATGTAACAATCAAGATAAAACTCAAGTAAATTTTGAAGATAGTTATTTACTGCTTACTAACAAAAAAATATCTACTTTTAACGAACTCTTGCCTATTTTTGAACAAATTTTAAAAGAAAATAAACCCCTTACAATTATTTGCGACGATATTGAAGAAGAAGTTTTATCTTCAATAATAGTAAACAAAGTTCACGGGACATTTAACTGCTGTGTAGTTAAAGCTCCTTTCTACGCTGAAAAGAAACTAGCGTTTTTAGAAGATATTTCGGTAATTTCAAACACAAAAGTATTTACAAATATAAATAACTTTAGTGAAATTAATCTAAGTGAATTAGGTTTAGTAAAACAAATTAAAATTACAAAAGATAAAACAACAATTATTGCAAAAAACACAAATAAGCAAAGATTAGAAGAAAGACTAAACTGTATAAAAAAACAAATTGAAAGTTGTAGTGTTGATTTTGATAAAGAACAACTTAAACTTAGACTTTCAAATTTATCTGGTGGCGTTGCTACAATTTTTGTGGGTGCTAATACCGAAATTGAACAACTTGAAAAAAAATTACGAATTGAAGACGCTTTATCTGCAACCAGCTCTGCCCTAGAACAAGGAATTGTTGCTGGTGGTGGTATTGCCCTTTTAAAACTAGAAAAACAAATTAAAAAATTTGTTAACACTTTAAAGGGCGAAGAAAAATTAGGTGGAGAGATTATTTTTAACTGCCTAAGTCAGCCACTAAAACAAATTTTAAATAACAGCGATTTAGAAAGCGAAGTTATATTAAACAAATTAAAAAAATCTAGCGACATAAATTTTGGTTATGACGCTTTAAATAATAAATATTGTAATATGATAAATTGTGGAATTATTGACCCTACAAAAGTTACAATAAGCGCTT
>JAFWWV010000110.1 GCA_017523305.1 Clostridia bacterium | reverse complement strand
AAAAAAATGTTAACAAATTTTTAAATTTTGCTAACATTTTTATTTTTTTTATTAATTATTAAACAAAGTGTTTTTTATTTTTTCCTTTAACAAATCAATACCGTTATTGTTTTTTGCACTAATTAAAACAGTTTCTGGTGGAACCTCAAAAGGCTTTCCTATTTTATCTATTTTGTTAAAAACTTTTATAACAGGTATTTTATCAGCGTGAATTTCCTTTAAAACTTGTTCAACAACTTCAATGTGTTCTTTATAATTTGGATCTGAAGCATCTATTACATGTAAAAGTAAATCAGCATCTGCAGTTTCTTCTAAGGTTGCATTAAAAGCTTGAATAAAAGCGTGTGGCAATTTATCAATAAAACCAACAGTATCAATTAAAACTATTTGTTGATTATTATCTAACCACAAATTTCTTGTTGTAGTATCAAGTGTAGCAAATAATAAGTTATCAGCATAAATACCAGCTTTTGTTATTGTATTCATTAAAGTTGACTTTCCTGCGTTTGTATAACCTACTATAGCAACTTGTTTAACTTGGTTTTTCTTTCTTGAACTTTTTTGAACTTGTCTATTTTCTTTTATCTTTCTAATTTCTTTTTCAAGTTTTATAATATTTTCTCTAATAGCACGTTTATCAGTTTCTAGTTTAGTTTCGCCTGGGCCACGCATACCCACACCTGCGCTACCAAATCTACCTGAAGAGTTTGATATACTACTTATTCTTGGCAAACTATATTTAAGTTGAGCAAGTTTAACTTGAAGTCTACCTTCGTTTGTTGTAGCACGACCAGCAAAGATATCTAAAATTAACATTGCCCTATCAATAACCTTAACTTTAACAATATCTGAAATATTATTAAGTTGAGAACCTGTTAACTCACAATCTACCACAACAACATTTGCATCAAGTTCTTCAACTAAAAGTCTAATTTCTTCTACTTTTCCAGAACCTAATAATGTTGATGGATTTTGTTCTTTTACATTTTGATATGCGCTACCTACGACTTCAAGACCAGCTGTGTAACATAAACTTGAAAGTTCTTCAAGTGCTGGTTCAAAGTTATATTGATTTTTATTAAAAGCAACACCTACAATAAGTGCTCTTTCTTTTTGTTTTGAAGTATCTTTTAAATTATTCTTTTTCATACTTAAGATTTTAACATTATTTTTATAAAAAAACAAAGAAATAATTTTAGTTTTGTAATATATCTCCCGTTTTTGTATCTATAAGAGTTGCATACATATCTCCATTTTTACATACAAGCAATACATACCAGTATATATTTTTAAGCTGTTTATCACTTGAAACAATTTTAATATATATCTCACCTTGTAAAACATTGTTATTTGTATGAGTTTTTATTTCCTTTTCATATTTGTTTTTAAAAATTTCTAAAGATTTTTGATAAGTTATATTCCAATTTTTAGATAAACAATCAAGAGTTATATATTCGTCAAAATCAACTACATACAAAGTTAAAACATTTTTATCATCAACTTGTGTTTCAATATCGTAAACAAAAGTATTATCATATGGGTTTCTCTCAAGTTCCCCTGCATAAGTATTAGTGTTTACTTTCAACTCAAATTGTGGCGAAGTACTATCGGGATTTTTTATAAAAGTAATTGTTAAAACTCCAAAGTTAACTAACTTTGTTTTATTCCCATCCATAATATAACTATCTTCCCTTTTTCCAGAAGAAAATGTTGCTATAAAATTATCTGTTTTACCTACAAATAAGTTTTTTCTGTACTCGCTTAAAGAGTTTTGAAGAATATTTTGAGTTTTATTATTCTTTTGAGAATTTGAACAAGCAAAAAGAAAAACAAATGCAAAAGCCATACAAATAAGAATTATTTTTTTTAATTTTGTTTTCATAACAATATATGCTTATTCACAATCCTTTTGAATTAGGACAAAAAAAAACGACACATATTTTTGTGTCGCCTGTTTTTTATAAATCAATATCTGTCATACGCTTTGTATATTTTCCACCAAGATGTTTTGTTGTTAAAAAAGCTTTAACCATTTGTTTTGCATTTTCAACTTCTGTTGTTCTACCACCTAAAGCAAGAGCGTTAATATTGTTATGCTCTCTAGATTTAACAACTTCTTCAACAGTATGGCCTAAGCAACAAAAAACTCCTTTTTGTTTATTAAGTCCTATATTCATACCTACGCCAGAACCACACACTGCTATAATTTGTGAATCTGGGTAATCTTTAAATGATTTAACCATAAGTTTAACAAATGTAGAAAAATTATCTTCACTATCTACTTTATAAGCACCAACATCTAAGATATCTTCATTTAACTCTTGAAGATAGTTTTTTAATGTTTCTTTTAATTCAAAACCAGCATGGTCTGCCCCAAGAATAATCATAAAAATTTTCCTTTTAAAAAATTATTTAAACATTGAATAAATTAAATTTACAACAATTTCCCTTAACTTTTTATAATTTATGTAAGAGTGATTATCATAAACAACTTCGTGAACGTAACTTTCAATTAAATTCATTGCTAAGTGTATATTTTCGTTAGTTATTTTTTTATAACCAAGTTCTTCCAATTTTTTAACAAATCTTAATGTTACTTGGTCTTGTAAATCAACAAAAGTTTTACCAATTTCTTCATCTGCTTGCGAAACAGCATTTAACTCTCTATGAATATCACAACTATCTTTATGTAGATTTTCAGCTAAATCTAAAATATCGTTAATAAGTTTTAAAGAACTTTCCTTTTTACCAAGATTATCAATAAGGTTAAAAATGGGATCATATACTTGTGTTATATATTCATTAATAACTTCTTTTAATATATCCTTTTTATCTTGAAAATATCCATACACAATACCTGTTGATACTTGTGCTTGTTTTGCTATTTGTGCAGTATTAGTTTTAAAAAAACCATTTTTTGCAAATAAAAAATAACCAGCAGTTATAATCTTGCGTTTAGTTTCAATACTACGTTGTTGAACAGGTTGTCTAATTTCTTTTTGCATAATAGTTTTTTTTGACTACTCTCCTTAATATATATAGTTTATACTTTAAAAAATATTTAGTCAAACAAAACAAAAATCTTTAAATTATAGTTGCAAATCAAAAAAAAATATGGTACCATTCTTAATGTGAAAAATGTTTCACATTTTGTTAAAAGGATTTATTTTTATGAAAAATTCATTAGAAAAAGGACAAACTGGACATTTATCTGACCTAGTTTTAGGTCAAAAAGCAAAAGTTTTAGCCTTACATAATGACAATAAAGCCTTAAGAAGACGCCTTTTAGATATGGGAATAACAAAAAATGTTGTTATAACTATAAAAAAAATAGCTCCTCTTGGAGACCCTATTGACATTGAATTGCGTGGTTACGAGCTTTGTTTAAGACTTAGCGATATGCAAAATATTGATGTGGAGGTAGTTGACTGATGAAAATTGCTCTTATTGGTAATCAAAATAGTGGAAAAACTACCCTATTCAACTTGTTAACTGGCTCAAACCAAAAAATTGGTAACTGGCCTGGCGTAACAGTAGAAAAGAAATCTGGATATATTAAAAATACTGAACATGAACTTATCGACTTACCAGGCATATATTCCCTTTCACCATATACAAGTGAAGAAAAAGTTTCAAGAAACTTTTTATTAGAAGAAAAACCAGATTTAGTTATTAATATTATTGATGCAACAAGCATTGAAAGAAGTTTATATTTAACCACCCAACTTATGGAACTTGATACAAAAATAGTTGTTGCACTTAATATGTGTGACTTACTAGAAAAAAAAGGACTTTCAATTGACGAAAACTTACTTTCAAAACAATTAGGTGTAGGCGTTGTAAAAATTTCTGCTTTAAAGAAAAAAGGTATTGACGAATTAATTAATACTATTAACAAAGGTAGTCTTACTAAAAAAACAAAACAAATTTATGAACCAATTGTTGAAGAATCTTTAGAAGAAATTATTAAAACTTTAAAAACAGATAATAAACGTTTTATTGCTGTAAAAGTTCTTGAACAAGATGAAGATTTTACTGATAAAAGTTTAAAAACTAATAAAATTGAAAAACTTATAAAAAAAGTTGAAGATAATTATGATTCCGATGTAGAACAAATTATTGCTAATCAAAGATATAATTTTGTTGTAAAAGTAAAAGAAAAATGTGTTGTTCAAAAACAAAAACCAGCTTCTGTTACAGATAAACTTGATAAAGTGTTTTTAAATAAATGGTTAGCTATTCCAATTTTTGTAGCTATTATGGCTTTAGTTTATTACCTATCAGTTGGTGTTGTTGGTACTTATACTGTTGACTTGGTTGACTCTGGTGTTACTTGGTTTTCAGATACCGTTAACGCCTGGCTTACAAACTTAGGTGCAAGTGACTGGGCTATCAGTTTGTTGTGTGATGGTATGATAGCTGGCGTTGGCGCCGTACTTACATTTGTTCCACAACTTATAATCTTATTTATTTGTATCGTTTTACTTGAAACTACTGGTTATATGAGTAGAATTTCCTTCTTCTTTGACAGATTATTTAGAAAATTTGGCTTAAGTGGAAAATCTCTTATACCTTTTATTGTAGGTTCAGGTTGTGCTGTTCCTGCTATTATGACAACAAGAACTATTGAAGACGAAAACGAAAAAAATGCAACAGTAATGTTAACTCCTTTCATACCTTGCTCTGCTAAACTTCCTATCATTGCTTTATTTGCAAATTATTTTTTCACTAATTCTTGGATTGTTACCGTTTCACTTTATTTACTTTCAATTGTTATAATTATTATTAGTGCTATTTTACTTAGAAAATTTGTTTATAAAGGTAAAAGCAATACATTTATTAGCGAGTTACCTGAATATAAATTACCTAGTTTTAGATATATAGCCCGTGATGTTTGGGAAAAAACATGGTCATTTATGAAAAGAGCTGGAACTGTTATTTTACTTTGCTCTATTGCAATTTGGGTTCTTGTTTCATTTGACTGGACCTTTACATACGGAGTTGATGTTGAAAAAAGTATTTTAGCTGGTATTGGTAATGCTCTTGCTTGGATTTTCTACCCTATGGTTGGTTCATACAACTGGGCAGTTACAGTTAGCGCTATTCAAGGTTTAGTTGCTAAAGAACAAGTTATTTCAAGTATGGCTGTTATTGCTGGACTTGCTGAAGAAGTAACTGAAGGCGCTTTAATTTTTAGTCAAACAGGAATTTTTGGTTTCTTTAACCCAGTTTCTGCTTATGCATTTATGGTTTTCAACCTATTCTCTGCTCCTTGTTTTGGTGCTATTGGTGCAATGCATAGAGAATTTGGTAGTGCTAAAAAAACATGGTTTGCAGTTCTCTTCCAAACAGGAATTGCTTGGGCGTTAGCTTGTTTAATTAACGGCGTTGGTAGTTTAATTATGCTACTATAAAAGGAGAACAAAATTATATGAATTTTATAGATATTGTAATTTTAATTGCTGTTGTTTTAATTGTTGGTTTAATATTATTTTTTAATATTCGTGCCATGAAAAATGGTGGAAATAAATGCACAAAATGCCCTTACTCAAAAAGTTGTACAAAATGTACTTGCAACTCAAAACCAACAGAAGATGAATTTAAAAAAGATAACAGTGATAACGAAAAATAAAAAAAACAAAAAGACTAACCAAAAAAGTTAGTCTTTTTTTTATATATCAATATTTTTTACTAAAATGCTTTAAGCTCTTTAATTTCAGCGCCTTCATCATAAACACAATAATTTTTAAAACCTTGTTCAACAAGTTTATTTAAAAATTTACCAAACTTATTAGGCATTTCAAAAAGTGTAACATCATAAGTATTTTTAATTGTTTTTGAAAATTGCATTGCTTTTACAAAACTATCTTTACCATAAAAAATTGCGATTTTATTTTTCTTATCTTCACACACATAATTCTTTGCATTAAGGATAGAATAAATTCTTTCAAACCCAATTGAAAAACCTACTGCTGGTACTGGTGAACCTGTAAACTTTCCTACCAGATTATCATATCTTCCACCACCACCAATTGAGCAAGAAAATTCTTCACTTTGAATTTCAAAAACTGCACCTGTGTAATAACCTTGACCACGTACAAGAGAAATATCAAATTCTATACCATATTTGTTATCTGCTAAAGTTTTTACACTTTCAATAATGTATTTAATTTGATCAATTTCTGGCATTTGACCACAAATAGAAACTAATTCATCAACAGTTTTTGGTAAATTTTCAACAAGAACACAAAGTTTATCAATTGCGCTAGAGTTAAAACCTTTATCAGTTAATTCTTGCTTAATACCTTGAGAACCAATTTTATCCATTTTATCAAATGTAATACAAGCAGAATCAAGTTGTTCTGGCAAAAAACCAAAAGATAATAATACTTGTTTTAAAATTCTTCTGTCGTTAATTCTAATTTTAAATTTTGATAAACCAATATTTAAAAGAGCTGTTGCTGTTGTATCAATAAGTTCTATTTCACAATTTGGATTTGAAGAACCAAGAATATCAATATCACATTGAACAAACTCTCTATCTCTACCCTTTTGTGGACGTTCTGCCCTATAAACTTTATCAATTTGAATACATTTAAATACTTGTGGCAAAACTGCTTTGTTGTTTGAATAAAATCTTGTTAAAGGTAATGTTAAGTCATACCTTAAACCTAAATCAGCAAGATTGTTATAATCTTTATTTTCTAAACAAGAAGTTAATTTATCTCCCCTTTTTAAAATTTTAAAAATAAGATTTAAATTATCGCCACCATCACTTTTATCTAAGTTTTCTGCGTCTTCAATAATTGGTGTATATATTCTTGTAAAGCCTTGTTCTTTATATGTTTGTAAAATTTTTGATTGTAAATAATCTCTTAGTTCAGCTTGTGCTGGTAAATAATCGTTTGTTCCTTTTACTGGAGTTGTTTTCATTTTTTTATATCCTCCTTTCTTTATTCTAAAAAAGAAATCTTATTTTTTCTCTTCAGTTTCATAAACCAATTTTGTTTTATAAAACTTTTCATAAGTTTCTTTCCATAATCTATAATTTTCATCTCTCATATAAGAAATGTTTTCAGCCTTAGTTTTATTTTTATCTGGATATAATGGTGGCAAAATATTTATTGTATATGCTTGTACATAAAAACCATCTGGATCTAAAACATCACTATCTTCCATTGTAATAAAACAAGGAACCACAGGAACATTATTTGTAACAGCAAATTTAAACGCCCCATCTTTTAATGGTCTTGGTTTTTTATAATTCCACCACATAGCCTGTTCTGGGTAAACCAAAATTTTTTCACCACGTTCTAATAAAACTTTCATTGCTTTTAAAAAATTTCTCATTGTTTCAGTATTTCTACTTAAAGGCAATGTGTTGCAATGTCGAAAGAAAAATCCAATTAATCCTGGAAAGTTTGTATAATTACCTTCCCTAATAACTTTATAAAACATTCTTCCATTTAAATATGGTCTTATTGCTGTAAACACAGCATATTGTTCAAATGGATGAAAGTGGTTTGAAGTTATAATTGCGCCACCTTCTACTTTTTTAAAGTTTTCTATACCTTTTACTTCTTTTATTATTGCTTGCTTGTTTTTCAACATTTTACCAAAATAATGGTCGCCTATTTTATTGGCAAAAAAAGTTGCAATTTTACTGCTAAGTTTTTTATTTAAATAATCAACTTTATTTGGTAAAAGTTCTTTTGTTTCTGGGTCGTCTTCAACGTCATTATTAAAAAGGCCCTTTCTTTCAAATTCAGCAATCTTTTCTAAAAGTTGTAATCTTTCTTTTGATTTTTCCATTTTAATCACCTATGAATTATTATATATATTTTTACTAAAAGGTCAAAGTTTAATTTTAAACTTTAATTAATTTTTATAAATAATATAATATTTAACTATAAATTTTGTTTTTTAGTTGCTTTAAAATTGCTTAAAATATAAAATAGTTTTTATCAAACATTAAAAAAGAGAGAAAAAACAAAAATGATTTTTTCATATATTGTTATTGCTTTAACACTAGTTTCAATGATTCTTGCAATTATATTTAATTGGAAGATTAAAATAAAAAATACTTATCTTGCATTATACTGGATAATTTTATCTATAGGTGGAATTCTCTGCCTTATTTTTGGTTTTGCACCAATAAATCAAGTAGCAGATTCGTTTTTTAGTTCTTCAGCAATTAACCCGTTAAAAATACTTGTTATATTTATTTCACTTACACTTTTATCTGTTTTACTTGATGGTATTGGATTTTTTAAATATTTAGCAAAACTTGTTTTACATAAAGCAAAAGCAAGTCAAACAAAACTTTTTGTAAGTTTTTACCTTATTATTTCACTTTTAACAATTATAACTTCAAACGATATTATTATTTTAACTTTTACACCATTTATTTGTTACTTTACAAAACATGCAAAAATAAATCCTATTCCTTATATTATTTCTGAGTTTGTTGCAGCAAATACTTGGAGCACATTTCTTATTATAGGCAACCCTACTAATATTTATTTAGGAACATCTTTTGGTATTGATTTTATAACATACTTTATTAATATGGCTATACCAACAATAATAGCAAGCGCAACTTCTTTTTTAATTTTATATTTACTTTTTAGAAAAGAATTGAAAAAGCCTATTAATATTGAAGAAGAATATAAAAAGACAAGACTAAACAAAAGTTATTTAATTATTTCACTATCTTCTTTAGTTACTTGTATTGTTTTTATGGCAATATCTTCATATATAAATATTGAAATGTGGTACATTCCTCTTATTTGTGCTGTAATTAGTTTTGTTGGATGTTTAATTGCTTCAACAGTTCAAAAACGTAGTAAACTTTTTATTTTAAGAGCTTTAAAGAAAACTCCTTTTAGTTTAATTCCTTTCCTACTTTCTATGTCTATAATTATTATTGCTTTACAAAATAATGGTTTTATACCTGCTTTAGCAAACTTTATTGAAGGTAAACATATTATTATTGTTGGTCTTATTTCCTTCTTATTTGCAAACATTATAAATAATATTCCTATGTCAATGTTATTTGCCTCAACTTTCTCAGCAATAACTTCTGTTACATCAAAAAGTGTTTTTGCAAGTATATTCGCTTCAAATATTTGTGCATTTTTAACTCCAGTTGGAGCTTTAGCTGGCATTATGTTTATGAATTTATTAAAACAAAACAAAATAAAATTTTCTTATAAAAACTTTATTTTATATGGCTTAGTTCTTGCTATTCCTACCCTATTGGTTGGTCTAACAACTTTGTATTTAATATAAAAAAATAGTCAATTTTTATTCAACAAACAATTACAAAAAATTTTTTAAAAAAAGTTAAAATTTTTATTGACATTTACTTTTCAGTTTGGTAATATTACTGAGCATTGGTTAACAAAAGTTAATTCAAATGCAAAAAATATATTCCTCGATAGCTCAACGGTAGAGCACTCGGCTGTTAACCGATAGGTTGTTGGTTCGAATCCGACTCGAGGAGCCAACTTAAAAACAGCATTGAAAAATGCTGTTTTTTTGTTAAATATTCAATATAACTTTTTATAAGGGTTTATTATTATGAGTTACACAAAAATTCACGCAAACAGAATAAATTTTATGAAAGCAAACCAAGAAGAAGACTTTGCTTTTAATTGTGGTAGTAACGAAATTATTATTTCTGCCCCACATGGTGTACCACAATTAAGATTAGGTAAAAATAAAGTCGCCGAAATTGGTAGCCTTTCTGCTGCCCTATTTTTAAAGGAAAAGCATGATACATATTTTATAGCAAAAACAAAAAACAATTTTGATGACGCCAATTTTGATATTGACTGCCCTTACAAGAAAAAGGTTAACGAAGTTTTTAATAACCGTGAAGTAAAATATTTATTAGATTTTCACGGCTTAGCACCACACAGAGAGTGTGATGTTAACTTAGGAACTCACCTAGGAAAAAATATTGAAACTGAGCCAGAATTATTTGATAGTTTATTAAACATATTAAAAACAAATGGTTTTAAAGTAGAAGTTGACCAACCTTTTATGGGTGGAAAAAGTACAGTTTCTGGTTATATTAAAAATTTTCATAATGATGCTTGGACTATTCAAATTGAAATTAATTGCAAAATAACAAACAATAAAGAAAACTATGAAAAGTTTGAAAAACTTTTAGAATGTTTTTCTAATTGGATTGAAAGCATTATTGAAAAAAATAATATGAATAACCAAATATAAAAAAATAAAAGAGTTATGTTTTTAAATTTTCATAACTCTTTTTTTTATTAAACTAGTTTCTTTAAGTTTTCTAAATATCTATCTAAAACTTTAAAAGCTCTATCAAAAGATTCTTCTTTTGTTAAATCTACTTTAACAATTTTAAGTAATGTTACAGGATCACTTGTACAACCAGAACTTAAAAACTTTTTGTAATCTTCAACAGTAATAGTTCCATCTTTTAAATTTTCAACAATATTAATTGCACTTATTAAACCTGTTGCATATTTATAAACATAAAAAGCTGTATAGAAGTGTGGAATTCTGCTCCACTCATATTTTACACAATCTAAAACTTTTACTTTAGAACCAAAATATTTCTTTACTAAATTTAAATAAGTATCGTTTAAAACCTTACTTGATAGTGGTTCATTATTCTCAACCATAGTATGAATTTTGCTTTCAAAATCAGCAAACATTGTTTGTCTAAATACTGTAGCATGAAAACGAGATAAAAATTCATTGATGTAAAATAGCCTTTCTGCTTTAACTTGAGTTTTGTTAAGCATATATTCGTTTAACAGTGTTTCGTTGACTGTAGAGGCAATTTCGGCCAAAAAAATGGTATAGTTTGCATTAAATAAACTTTGCGACTCATCTGAGTAAACACTATGCATTGCATGACCAAGTTCATGAGCTAAGGTTGAAATATCATCAAATTTACCATTAAAGTTTGTAAGTACTACGGGAGATTTTCCATATGCCCCAGTTTTGTAAGCACCATTATATTTGTTTTCATTTGGGAACACATCAATTTTATTTGTATCTTTCATTTTTGTAATACTAGCAATATAATCTTCACCTAATAATGAAAGAGCTTCACAAACAATTTTAAAACCATCTTCGTAAGTATATTTTTCTTTTGAAGTTAATGGATTGTAATAAACATCACTTGTTTTAAAAGTTTTCAATTTCAACATTTTTTGTTTTAATGCAAAATACTTGTGTTCAAGATTTAAATACTCATCTACTTTTTTAAGCAACATATTATATACTTCACTTGAAACTTCTTCATAAAACAAAGCACTATCTATACTAGATTTAAAACCACGAGTTGTAGCATAAAAAACATCTTTTTTAACACTACCTAAGTAGTTTGAAGTTAAAAAGTTGTTGTATCTACCAAAAGCCGAATGAAGTTCTGTATAAGCATTTTTTCTTAAAACTTCATCTTTATCTCTTAAATAAATACTTGCTAAACTTTGATTCATTGGTAAAGACTTTCCTTTACCGTTTAAAATATTTTTAAATTTTAAATCTCCGTTTTCAAAATTTGAAAAGTTAAGTTTAAAATCTCTTGAAAAACTTGAAACTTTTGAAAGTATCTTTTCACATTCTTCTGTTAAAGTGTGTTCTTTTTCTCTTATAATATCACTTAAAACTTTTGAATAATTTGCAAATAATTTATCTTCCAACATTTCTTTTAGCATTTCTTGTGGTAAAGCTGAAAGTTGTGGAGTTATAAAAGAAGTTAAAACAGATTGTTCAGTTAATTTATTTGTTATTTTGTTTACTAATTGTTGATAGTTTGTATCAGCTACGTCAACATCACTTAAACAATTAGCATAAATATAGAGTGGTTCTGCTAATAAGTCTAAGTTTTCAAGTGTTTTAAAACAATTTAATATTGTTTGTTTATCTTTTAACTTTCCATTAAACTCTTTAACTTTTTCAAGTTCCTTGCAATAAACATTAAAAGAGCTTTCCCACTCTTCATCATTTTTAAAATAATCAGAAAAATCCCATTTGTATTGAGATTGAATGTCTTTTCTCTTTTTCATATTTTTCTCTCCAAATAATTATTTAACAAAAGTTTTTTAAATATTCTTATATAATCAAATTAATAATAATGCCAATAGCACAACTTAATAAATAAAGTGAAGATAAAATAATTAAGTTATTTTTTACATTTTTATTCATTTTAAATAGCATTATTATTGCTATACCTGAATTCATACATAAACCAGCAATGCAAGAACCAATAGAAATACCACCCATTAAAAATACTTGAGTAATTAAAACAGATGCTGCACAATTTGGTATAATACCCACCATCGCTGTTATAAATGGTTCAAAAAATCCTGTTGACAACATAAAATTTGTTATTGATTCTTTACCTACAAACTCTACAATCAAACCAAAAACAAAACTGAACAATAAAATAAAAGCAAATATTTTTACAGAGTGAATTAAAGGGTGAATAAACAAATCCTTAATTTTATTATGCTTATTATTTAAATTATGATGACAACAACCTGTTATCTCTTCGTTTTTATTATGCTCTTCTTCATGTTCATGGTCGTAATCATTTTCGTTTTTATGGTCGTGATTATGCTCTTCTTTATGTTTTTCTTCACCTGAATTTTTAGAAACATCAACAACTACATTTATGTTTTGTTGAGTTGATAAAAGTTGTTTTTTCTTTTTATTTCTAGCACTTACAAATAAATCTACTGAAAGACCAATTATGATAGCATAAATAAATTTAACGCCCATAATAATAGCCAAACTTATATAATTTTTTGGATTTGCCAATAAAAGAGGTAAAGCTTCGTCACTGGTAGCAATAAAAATAGCCATTAACGAACCAATTGTAATAGCCTTTTTACTATATAAATCTGTTGCCACAACCGAAAAACCACATTGTGGAATTAAACCAAAACCAGCACTAACAACCGGAGCCCATTTATTTTTTAACAATTTTGAAGTTTTGTATTTTCTTAAAATTTTATCTTCTAACAACTCAATTAAAAGATAGCAAATAAATAAAACTGGTAATGTTAAAATGCTTTCTTCTAAGGTATGTAATAATACATGTAAAATCTTTTCAAACATAGCAGTATAATATAATATTTTTAAAAAATAGTAAAGTATTTTATTATTTGTATAACTATATATTTGATATATTAATAAACTAATAACTAAATATTTTAATTTATTTTTACGCTAATTTTGTGCCAAAAATATTATTTAAAAATTTTAACTAATTTTTTGTTTTTGACAAAAAAATCGCTCTTTACACATTATTTTTAGTTTGTTATAATAAACTCGTAATGAGCAATATTTATAAGTATAATTTTGTATTAGAATTAGAAAAAAAATACAAAAACAAATTTAAGTTTAGCAATAATAAAAATATTACAATTATGCCCCCTATCCTAAAAAAAATAGGGTTTCTTTATTATTTGGCTTTTCCTGTAATTAAAGATGAAAGTAAAGAACTTAAAAATGTTGCAAGACCAATAGGAATAATAATCGTAAATAAAAAAAATAAAGAAAAAACTTTTGATATGGCAGAATATGAATTTTGCGAAAATTTAGATAGTTTTAAAAAAAGTTATTATGTGGTTGATAATCACTCACCTTTTTGGCCAAACAAAACAAAAGAAAATGAAGAACATTATAAAGTGCTATTAGATTTAGCACAAAATTTATACTACTCTTCTTCTTTATTAAAAAAACCAAAAAAAGTTTTTTATGAAAATTATATTACAAAGTTAAAATCTTTTTTACCTGAAGATTATTGGATTTTTTATGAACAATTAAAATCAAATAAATTTAGCCCAGTAACAGAAGAATTAAAAGAAAAAAGAAAAAAAGCAGAAACAGAATTCCTTTTAGAAAAAAAGAAACTTGAAGAAAAAACTAAAGAACAAAAAGTTAAACTAAAACAAAAGTTTAAAGAAACATTAATGAATAATGTTTTAGATTTTATAAAAAAAGAAGTTGTTACTAACCTTAAAGGAAACGGCAGTTATACAAAATTATTGTTTTACACAGAACTTGGTAAATATGCTAGAAAAATAGATTACTCTAAATTTGAAAACTGCTATAACCCACTATTAAGTAAAAGTGTTCTTAATAAAAATATTAATCAAGCAACTGAAGATATAAAATTTGATATATTAAAAATAATTTCAAAAGCCTGCAAAAATATTGTATATAACAATATTGCAATTGATACAATTAGTAAAGTTTTAATAGTATTTTTAAATGCAATGCTTATTGAAGAAATGAAAAACGAAGCAATACAAACTTTTGAAGATGAAATTACCGAGTGCATTACTATTTATAAAGAAGATAGTCACAGAATTAAAAATATCGACGCTAAAAAGTTTTTGGATAAAACTTTTGAAAACTTATGTAAAGACTATTATATTGTTGATAAAAATGAATTATCTGATATCTTCTACGGATACTTATTTGTTCATAATAGTAAAAAATAAAACCACTAAAATTTTAGTGGTTTTTCTTTTTTTATTTTTTCTTTTTATCGTCGTTAAAGAAATCAAACGCTTTCATAATTTCATCTAAGTCTTCTTTAGGATTAATAGCTTCTTTTAAATCAAAGCCACTTTCATTTGGTGCATAATCACCCAAATCTTCACCCAATACATAACTTGAATTACTTTTCTTCTTTTTATTTTGAAACATAATGTTTTCAAAATTTGCACCGTTTAAGTTACTATCTTCTGATAAAAACTTATTAAATTCATTTGGTGTATTATTTTGAACTTTTTCTTTTGGTTCCACCTTTTTTGGTTGTGAAACTTTAACTGAGTTAACATTTGAGTCTCTTCTAATTTCTTCACTAGTAGGAACAATTTTAATTGTAGGTTTGTTGTTAATTTGCTTTTCTTCTACAACTTCTTTTTCTTGTGGTAATCTATCTGTTGCTATTTTGTTAAAACCAATCATTTTTGAAAGCAATCTTTTAACTGGGTCCCCCATTGTACTTTCTCTTAAGTTTTGGTCTTGCATAGAAATATTGTTTTCTAAAGATTTTCTACAATCTTTAATTAACAACAATAATTCTTGTTTTACACTTCTATCGTTATAAATGTTTTCGTCTTTTAACAAATTTTCCATTTTTGTATATAAAAGACTTAACTTTTTAGTTTCTAACTCATAAATGTTTTTTGAACTGTTTTCAATTAACTTTGCTCTTTCAACAGCAGAAACAAGTGATGTAACAAGTTCATTATCACTTGAAGATGTTATTTTTTCTAATTGGTCTTTCAAATAAAAAATTCTATCTTTTTGTTCAGCCAGTCTTGATTCATAGTCATTTTTTAATCTTTCAATATAACTATCTACTTCTAGTTGGCTGTAACCTTTTTTTATAATTTTAAAGTTACCCATTTACCTTTTCTGCCTTTTTCTTTTTTACAATATTAAAAACAATTATAGCAATCCCTACTAAAACTAACAATATACTTAAAAGTTGTGAAACTTTAATTCCTGTTGAACCCAACATTAAACTTTCAGCTGGATCTCTAAATTGTTCCAAAACAGCTCTAACCAAACCATATGTTATAAAGTAACCTGCTGTTACATATCCATTAGTTTTTGTTTTTGCTGTAATAATTATTAAAATAGCAAAACCAATTAAATTAAAAAATGCTTCATAAAAAAATGTTGCTAAATGCCAAACACCATTAATTTCAACACTTAATGGAAAAAATTGCATTGCTGGGTCTAAAGTTTCTACCCCATAGCAACAACCAGCAAAATAACAACCAATTCTACCAATTGCTTGACCTAAAATTAAACATGGAGCTGCAATATCACATGATTGTAAAAGTGAGTACTTTTTAATTTTGCAACAGAGTAAAACTCCTAAAAAGCCACCTATTACTCCACCATAAATAGCCATACCACCTTCCCAAATTTTAAAAATTTGCCAGAAGGAATCTACACCATTAAAAATGCAATAATAAAGTCTTGCCCCGATAATAGCAGCAGGCAAAGCAAATAAAGCTAAGTCTAAAGGCATAGAAAGATTAAATCCTTTCTTTTTACATATAAGGTAAGCAGAAAGAACACCTAATATCATACCAATAGCAATAATAAAACCATACCATGTTATATGTAGGTTAAAAATATAAAAACCTTGTGAAACTAATAAATTATTCATAACTTCATTATAACTTAAATTAATGTAATTTCAAATACTTTTTATGTAAAATAGTTAGATAATATATATAAAAAAATAGAGATAAAAATTTTATCTCTATTTAATTTTTTATTTTCTTGATAAAACAGTTAAAGTTTCTACTTCTGAAGTATTTGGAAACATATTAAACATTTTAATTTTTTCCACATTAAAAATATCAGATAAAAACCTTAAATTTTGCTTTAAAGTATAAGGGTTGCAAGAAACATATACTACTTTTGAAATATAGTTATCTTTTAAAGATTGTAAAGTATTTTGGTCACACCCACTTCTTGGTGGATCAATAACAAAAATTGCACTTTTATATTTTTTTGCTAAAACAGGTAAAACATTTTTACAATCACCATTTATATTTTGTAAATTTGTTAAATTATTTTCTTCTTTTAACTTATTTGCGTTTTCTGTTGCATTTTTGTTAATTTCAACACCTATAACTTCTTTTGCTGTTTTACACAAAATTCCTGAAAGCAAACCAGCCCCACTATAACCTTCTATAACAACTTCATTTTTAATTTCTTCTTGAACGGATTTATATAAAATATTTCGCACTTCATCATTTATCTGCATAAAGGAATTAGGGTGAACAGAATATTTTACATCATCAAAAACATCTTCTAAAACTTTAAGTCCGTATATATGTTTCCATTTGTCACCTAAAATTTTATTTTTAGAAGAGTTAAAATTTAAATATACTCCAAAAGAGTTATCTTTAAAACATTCTTTTATTTTTTCAACAAGCAAATCAACTTTCTTTATAGTTGAAGCACAAACAATGGTTATTATTAGTTTTTTGTTTAAAACCCTAATAACAATATGATTTACATTTTCTTCTTTGGTTAAATTTAACCATTTTCTAAAAATACTTAAAACTTTATTAATTTCTGGTTTAACTATACAACAATTTTCAATTTCAACTATATTATTACTTCCTTCTTTTTGAAAACCCACCTTACCGTTTTTTACTATAAAAGAAGCTTTATTCCTATACTCAAAAGGTTTGTTATTATCTATAAATTCAATTTCTTTAGTATAAATATCTTTAAAATAGTTTTCAAATATTTGTTTTTTTTGTTTAATAGCATCTACATTTTTTAATTGTTGATAGTCACATCCACCACATAATGAAAAATATGGGCAAACTGGTTTTATTCTATTTTGATTAGACTCTAAAACTTCAATTAATTCTGCTTTTATAAAATTATTCTTTTTAAAAATAGATTTAACTTTTACTACTTCTCCTGGCAAAACATTTTTTACACATACTTTTATATTGTCTTGTAAAAAACCTACACCTTCGCCATTTATATTTACTTCATCTATTTTTATTTTAAAAACATCTTTTTCAAATTCACTCATATTTGTATATTAACACAAAAAAGATATAAAAAACAATAAAAGGTGCAAAAAAAAGTGGTTAAAATATATTAACCACTTTTATATTACACCTAAGCTTATCATCATAGCCTTATTAACTTGATTCATTTTAATAGAATTTAATTCACCTATTTTTTCTTTAAGTCTAGTTTTATCAATTGTTCTAATTTGCTCTAACAAAACAACAGAATCTTTTTCTAAACCATATTCACTACTTGAAATTTCAATATGTGTTGGTAATTTTGCTTTATTTAATTTACTAGTAATTGCTGCTGCGATAACTGTTGGACTATATTTATTACCAATATCATTTTGAATAACTAATACTGGCCTTATTCCACCTTGCTCACTACCTACTACAGGACTTAAATCAGCAAAATACAAATCTCCCCTTTTTATCATTTTACTCCCTTGTTAACCAAAGCTCATATTTAAAATTGTTTTCATTAGTTAAACAAAAAGTTTCATAAAATAAAGATTTTTTAACTATATCGTATGATTTTAAAACAAATTTACTTGTTTTCTTTTTCATTGTATGATTTGTAACACAATAATTGTTAACACAAGCAATTAATTTTTCTTCACTCATAATTTTACCCTTTTAAAACTTTTTTAAACAAAAAAAAGAAACATAACAAAATTATGTTCCTTTTTAAGTTTTTTATAATCATTTTTAGGTAAAAATTAAAAAATTATACAAATTGCTGTTGCTGTAGAATTATTATGACTAATGCTAATATCTACTTTTTCATTTTCTTTTAATAAGTTTTTAACCTTTTCATTTTGAGTATTTATATAAGGCACTCCTTTTTCATTATGTAAAACTTCAACGTCTTTTATAAAAATATCTTTATTAAAACCTGTTTTTAATGCTTTAACAAATGCTTCTTTTGCACAAAAGGTTCCTGCTATATGAGAAGTTTTGTGTTGAAATTTATTAAAATATTCAATTTCCTTTTCAGTAAACATTTTACTCATTTTAGTTTCATCTTTTTCAATTTCAACAAAACGATCAATTTCTAAAATATCAATACCAACTACTTTCATTGAGTTTACTCCTCTTCCTTAAAAAATTTGTTTAAAGCAAAAATTATATCTTCTGATTGATAACCTCTTGAAGCTAAATGTCTATATGCTTTTTGTTTTGTTTTTAAATCTCTATCTTTGTTTTTTAAATATTTTGTTGCGACTGATAAAACACTTTCTCTATCACAAGAATAATTTTCTAAACTTTGTGAAGCAATTTCATCATCAACACCTTTTTGTTTTAATTCCATTGCTATTTTACGGCTACCATTATTTTTGTTTTTAAACTTAATATAATTTTTAGCATATTCTTCATCATCAACAAATTTATACTCTTCTAATTTTTCTATAACTTGTTGACAAATTGTTTCATCAAAACCTTTTGATAACAAATATTTTAAAATTTCTTTTTTTGTCTTTTGACATTTAGATATATAACCAACAGCCTTTGATAAGGCAACTTCTCTTTCGGTTTCAGTTTTTAAAAACTCTATTTGATTTTCATTTATTTCAAACCCTTCTTTAAGATGGTTTTTCATTATTGTTTCTAAAGATAAACCACAATAAAATTCTTCATCTAAATATAAGTTTACTCTATTTTTATTTTTCTTTTGTATTTCAATTTTTGTAATTTTCAAATTTCTGTTTCCTATTAAATTAAAAATTTTAATCTTTAAGAACTAAAATATCATTTAAGTTTCTATATCTTTCATCAAGGTCCAAACCAAAACCAATTATAAATTTGTTTGGAATATTAAAACCAATTAGTGTTGGCAATTTTAAATCAACTTGCAATTTATCTGGTTTTTGTAAAAGCGAACACATTAAAAGATCTTTTGGCTTTTTAGTTAAAAAATGTTCATATAAAAATTTTGCTGTTATTCCGGTATCAATAATATCTTCTACTAAAATTACAATTTTATTTTCCAAATCTAAAGAAGTGTCTTTTACAAATTTAACTTGACCAGTAGTTTCTGTTCCTTCATAACTTTTTACTTGAACAAAATCTAATTCAACATTTTTGTTTTTTAAGTACTCTAAAAGTTTAACATAAAAAACAACAGCACCCTTCAAAACACATATAAAAGTTAAAGGCTGATCACCATATTTTTCATCAATTTCTTGTGCTAAAATTTTAATTCTTTTTTCTATTTTTTCTTGTGAAAACAAAATTTTAAAATCTTTGTCGTTCATAAAAACACCCCTAATTTTAACAAGTTTTATCAACAGTACTTTTGGTCAAAATCGTCTATATCTACCTTCTGGGCCCAATTTTGAACCGATTTTAACTCGTCTTCATTTAAATAAGCAAAAAAAGATATGTCATTATCAAATTTTAAATCTTCTTGTTTTAAAAAATTTTTATCCATATATGACTTAATAAATGAGTACTGATTATAGTCACAAATTATATTACATTTGTTTTTTAAACACACTTCTTTTTTATTATCAATAATTACTTGAAGTGCTGAATCTTTATATGCTCTACCCAGCCCAGCAACGCCTAATTTAATTCCACCAAAGTACCTAACAACAACACATAAAACATTGACCATATTATTTTCTTTTAGTGCTTGAAGTATTTGCAAACCTGCTGTTCCTGAAGGCTCTCGATCATCACTTGAATAATTTAATATTTGATTATTTGAAAAAAAAGAACTAGCATAGCAAATATGAGTTGCTGATAAATGTTCTCTTTTTAATTGCTTTAATAAAGAAGTTTGCTCTTCCTGAGAAGAGCAACTAAATATGTATGAAATAAATTTTGATTTTTCAATTACAAGTTTATTTTCTTTTTGATTTTGTAAAGTATACATTATTCTTGTTCACCCAAATTTGTTTCTTCTTGTTGACTTTTTAACAAATTTTTATTTACCTTTCTAAAAGTAAACCAAAGAACATCTAAAACTTGTAAAGGAATTGCTACAATATAAATTAACCATATTTCAGGTACAGGAACGCAAATATGAATAGCAACTGCTATTGACCATATTAAAAAAGATACAGTTATTGCGTTTAATAAGTTTGTACACCAAATACTTGTAAAAACAAGCAACACTATAAACGAAACAGGAATTGCTACTATAAAAATCATCCATGCAGAATCTTTAATTGGTGTAAAAGCCATTATTCCATAACCTACAATTGCTACAAGCCAAACAAGAATTACTGATAAAGAAGTTATGAGTATTTGTTTTTTATTAAAAGTTTTTTTCTTTTCCTTTTTTACTTTTGGTTCAGCAATACTTTCAGCTATTTCATCAGTTTCCTCAAGCATATCATTTACAGTTACACCATATATATCTGCTATTTGTTTTAATATAACAACATCAGGAACTGCATCTCCCCTTTCCCACTTAGAAACATTTTTATCTGAATACATTAATTTTTCTGCGAGTTCGAGTTGTGTTAACTTTGCATTTTTTCTATATTTTATTAAGTTGTTTGCTATTATTTTCTTTAAATCTTTCATATTAATATTTTATTATACTTGTTGATTAAAATCAACTTTATTTTATTAACAATTCTACTGTTTGTAGAACAATTTTTTTGCGAATTCTATTAATCAAAAACAAATAGTTTATTTACTTTATATTAAATAGAGTGAGTTTTTAACTATATTTATATAAAATAAAATTAACAAAGGGAGAAAAATTATGAGCAAAAAAACTTTTACTGTTGTTGGAGATTCTATACCAAAAGGAATAATAACAAACGACAATCAAATTAGTTTAGTAAAACAAAATGCTGTTAATATTGTTGAAGATTATTATAAAGTAACTATTAATAATTTTTCTTTTTACGGCCAAACATTAAAAAGAATTTACTCAAAAAATATATTAGACCAAATTATAACTTCTTTAAAACAAGAAAACACCAATTACTTAATATTTAGTATTGGTGGTAATGATGCTGATTACAATTGGCAAAAAGTAGCTGAAGAACCAAATAAAAAACAATTACCAGTAACACCAATTAAAGAATTTAAAAAGATATTACAAAAATGTATTACAAAATTAAAAAACAATAACATAAATGTAATTATTACTACTATGATACCAATGGATTCTACTAGATATTTTGAAAATGTAATATCAAAAAAAGCAGATAAAGAAAAAATATTAGCCTTTTTAAAACAAGACCTTTCAAATATAACAAGACAACACGAAAGATATAATATGGCTTTAATTGAATTAGCTATTTTAAACTCCTGCCCTATTATTGATATTAGAAGTCAATTTTTACTTAATAAAAATTATAGAAACTATTTGTGTAAAGACGGAATTCACCCAAACGAAAAAGGTTATAAAAAAATTGGAAATTATATAATAAAATTAACTAAATCTATTTTTAACAAAAATCACAATAGAAATAATAATAAATTAGAAGATTTAGATGAAGAAACTAAGTTTTCATAACATTTGTTACATAAAAATTTCAAATAAACCTAAAAATGCAAATATATAACCAGTAATAAACGAAGAACTAAAATTGATTTTTTTAACAATTTTATTTCCTAAATCAAAACCAATTAAAAAAAACATATAATGAAAGAAAAAATTTGAAGCAACAAATAAAACAGGATTACTTAAGTTTGTATAAAAAATGAATGTAGAAAAAGCATTTTCAAAAATAAAGATTGATAATAATAAAAACAAATCGAAAAATTTAAAATAAGTGTTTTTTTGTACGCCTAATAACATATCTTGATTTTTTGTTGCAAAACTTTTTTTGCTCAAATCTTTATAACTTTTAAATAAAGCAATAAAAGATTGTACAATATAATAAAAACCAAACAAACATAGAAGTAAAGGACTTATAATTTCAATTACTTCATTGTTCAAAATATAACTATATTTATAAAAAACTACTAACAACAATGTTAATATTAAAGAGTTTATTATATTAAGTATAAAAAAATCGATTTTATTTATTTTAATATTTTTACTTCCAAAACCTAAAGAATAACCAAAAGCATCAATACTTATCGAAAAAGAAAAAAGCAAAACTTCTATCATATTTCATAATATGAAACAAAACTTTCTTATGTTTTACATTTTTAAATTAAAAATAAAAAAAAGAATAGAGTTTTTTCATCTATTCTCTTTTTTGTTTAATTCTTCAAAAGCTATTCTCATTGTCGGATTATTTTTTGTTAAACTTCTTATTGTTAATTGCTCTGCCTTTGTATTTGCTTTTGAAAATTGACTTATAGTCCCTTGTAATTCTTCTTTTATTTTTTGTAAATGATTAATTGTTTTATCAATTTCATCAATAGTTTTGTCAAAATGATTTTTAGCACTTACTACATTTTTTAAAAACTTATCTTTAAAATCATTCAATTCGTTTTCAAAATTTGTTATATCTATATTTTGATTTTTAGCTATAGTTAGTTCATTTTTATATTCTAAAGCTTTCGTAGAAGCATTACGAATTAAAGTAATTAAAGGAACAAAAAATTGTGGTCTTATAACATACATTTTTTCATATTTGTGAGAAACGTCTACGATTCCAATATTATACAACTCATTATCTTGTTCTAATAAAGAAACTAAAACAGCATACTCACATTTTTTATCATTTCTATCTTTATCTAACTTTTTAAAAAAATCTTCGTTTTTATGTTTTGTAACTGTTGTTTCATTCTCATTTTTCATTTCGAACATAATTGAAACAATTTCATTTCCATTTTCATCATAATCTCTAAAAATAAAATCCCCTTTTGTTTCATTTTTTATATCATTATCTTTTTCAAAATATGCCTTTTTAAAACCTGTTTGCCTTATTTTTTCGAATTCTAATTTACAATGTTCTTCTAATGACTCTCCTACCATCTTTGTGGATAATTTTGCTTTCATATCTTTTAAATAAAATATTTGATTATCTTTATCTTTTAGTTTTTCAATATAATCTTTTTCTAACTGAAGTCTTTGATTTTCAATTTCCTTTTCTTTATAACTTAAATCGTTTCTTAATTTTATTATTTCTTGTTCTTTATTTCTTATTTCATCTTCTTTTTGAGCTACAGTTGACAATATAGCATTTTGCTTTTCAGTTTGAAAACTATTTACTTGTCCTTTCAATTATTGTATTTCTATATTTTTACTACTAATAGTTTGATTAAGAGTTTCCCTTATTCTAGCTTCAGCAATATTTATTTCATTAATTTTTTCTTCTTTACTTATTTCTAGTCTTTCTTCATATTTTTCAGTTAATTCTTCTATTTTTTTAGTTTTTTCTTCTTTTAATCTAGAGATTTCTTCTTGCAAATTATTAATTTTATTTTCTTGTTCTCTATTTTTTCTTTTCTCTTCTTCAATAGAATCTTTTAATTGTAATTCTTTATTTTTTATTTCTTTTTCTATTTCATTTTTTTTTGTTTCTTCAAGTGTTTCTATTTTAGATTTTAATTTTTCTATTTGTAAATTAAAATCTTTTTCTTTTTCAGCGTTTTCAGATTTTTGCTTTTGTTTTAAATTTTCAATTTCATAATTTTTATCTTTTAAAAATTCATTTTCCTTTTGAGTTATTCTCTCCTCTAACTCTTTTCCATAAAGTTGTTTAACAATTTCTTCATAATCATTTTTTTCCATTGAAAATTCTTTTTTACAATGTGGACAAATAATACTTCTCATAATATAAAACTCCTATTTTTTTTATTAATAACATAATTAAAAACCATTGTCAATTGCACCTTTTAAAATCTAAAATAAAAAAAGAATAGAGTTTTTCATCTATTCTTTTTATTATAATTAAAATATAACTTCGTCTATTACTCCACCACCAAGACAATTTTCATTTTCATCATACAAAACAACATATTGCCCAGGAGTAACTGCTCTTTGTTTTTCTGAAAAATAAACATAAACTTTATTATTTTTTATTTCAACATCAACTTTTTGATCTGGTTGTCTATATCTAAATTTTGCAAAGCAAGTAAACTTGTTATTTTCTGGAGTTTTAGGTATCCAGTTAAATTCGGTTGCTATAAGTGAAGAACTAAATAACTTATCATCTTCGCCTTGACTAACAATTAAACGGTTGTTCTTTACATCTTTTTCTAAAACAAACCATCTTTCTCCGTTTCCACCTGCTAAACCACCTATTTTAAGGCCTTTTCTTTGGCCTAGAGTGTAATAAAGGACTCCGTCGTGTTCTCCAACCACTTTACCATTAACGTCTACTATTTCGCCTTTTTTGGCTGGCAAATAATGTTGTAAAAAGTTTTTAAAATTTCTTTCACCAATAAAACAAACGCCAGTACTATCTTTTTTCTTTGCGTTAACTAAATCATTTTCTAAAGCTATTCTTCTTACTTCAGTTTTTTCAATGTCTGCAAGTGGAAATAATACTTGTGACAATTGGTCTTGTGATAATTGGTTTAAAAAATAACTTTGGTCTTTTGATTTATCTTTTGCTTTCTTTAAATAAAAATATTTTCCATCTGTATCTAATTTACAATAATGACCTGTTGCTATATAATCAGCACCCATCATTTTTGCATAATCTAAAAATGGACCAAATTTAATTTCTCTGTTACATAATACATCTGGGTTTGGAGTTCTACCCTTTTCATATTCACTTAAGAAAGTTGAAAAAACTCTATCAAGATATTCTTTTGCAAAATTTACTGAATAATATGGAATACCAATTTTATCACAAACACGTCTTACGTCTTCATAATCTTCAGTAGCAGTACAAACTCCACAATCGTCTTTTTCTTCCCAGTTATTCATAAATAAGCCAATAACATTATAACCTTGCTGTTTTAAAAGCAAAGCACTTACTGAACTATCTACACCACCACTCATACCAATTACTACTGTTTTTTTGTTTTCCATATTTATTCTTCTTTTTTTAATTAATCTCCATTTAAAGGTTCGTCACATTTTGGACAAATTGTTTCATCTTTATAAACTTTAACAACTGCCCCACATGAAGCACAAACAACTTTAATTTTTTCTTTTTTCTTTCTTTTATTTGAAGCTGAAGGTTTATCTTCAACTTTTACTTCTTCTTTATCTTCTGTTTTATTTTTAACTTCTTCAATTGAATTTTCTTCAACATTTTCTTTTTTAGACTTTTTATTTTCTGTTTTATTATCTTTAGCTTTTACTTGTTTTAAAATGTCAGTAACTAATTCTGGGTCTAAGCTTTCTTTTACAAGTTCTTCATCAATTGCAATTGGAACTTTAAACCTGTTAAATAATATTTGAAAAATTGAAATTACCCATATAATAGCCGAAAGCGAACCAGCTAAAACTAATGTCCACATTAATATAAATAGATATTGCATTTCAAACCAAGTTTTTGGTAAGAAAACAGCAATATATAACATTGCAGCAGATATAACCATATAGGTAAACATTCTATATCTACCAACTTTTGCATAATGAACACCAAAAAAACCAAAAAATAAAGCATAAAAAAATAATGGCCATTTTTTTACATCTTTTGGTAAAACTTTGTCCAAAATAACTTTATTATATTCTTTGTTTTTCAATGACTTTTTAGCTGCTGTATTAGTAGCCTTTGATAATCTAGAAAATATTAACCCACAACCTTCACATCTATCTTGAAATATAGGTGTTTTTTTATCACATCTTGGGCATCTTTTAAATTTTTTTTCTCTCATAACAATATATTACAAAAAAAAGTATCTAAAGTCAATTATTATAAATTTTTACTTAGTTTTATTGTTTTAAATAAAGCAAAAAAAAGAATCGCTTTTAGCAATTCTTTTTTTAATTTTTATGAGAACAATTTAATAACAGCTTCGTTAGCTTCAATCTTAACTGAAGTTCTAGATAAAGCACCAGTAATCAAGAAACATTGACCAACGCTTGCTGTAACAATACTATCTTGCTCTTCTTGGTTAATACCACCAGCGTTTCTATAAAGTTCAATCAAGTCGGTAATATCGTTAGGAGCAAGACCGAAAATAAATGAGTATTGACAAGCGTTAATAATAGCTGTTGATTGTCTAGCAATTTCAGGACTACCTACGAAGTCCTTAATATTTTGTGTAATAACAATCTGCATTCCACCATACTTACGAATACGCTTAGCCATTTGAGCCATGAACTCAAGCGCAATAGGACGTTGTGGGTTAATGAAAACGTGGGCCTCGTCAACAACAACAATAATGTGTCTGTTAGCAGAATATTTATCGTTAAAGTCTTTGTTTTTAATAATTTCGTTATCTAAGTATTTGAAAACCAACAACATTTGAGCGTTAGCAACAAGAGAGTTACGGTTAGCAAGCAATGAACGGAAGTTGAAAGTAAAGAAGTTTTCTTTAGTTTCAATAGATGTTGGACCATTCCAAAGGTTACTGTTTCTACCACCAGTAGCGAATTTTGAAATGTAAGTGATAACAGATTGAATGTTATTTCTAAAATATTCGTCTTGAGCATTTTTAAGTCTATTTTGAGCAAGTCTGTAAATATCGTCGAATATTGGGAAATCGGTTGCTTTAAGCTTTGTTAAAGGAGTTTGAGAGTTAATACCCTTTTCCTTATAAGCTTCAATAACAATAGCATTTAAAAGCTCGAAAGCTTCTGCAGGCATACCAGGCAAAATAATACTTAAGAATTCTTCAAGGAACTGCAAGTGAACTGAGTATGAATCGTCCTCGCCACCCTCATCAGATTGCAAAGTTGTGAAAATGTGGAAAGGATTAAATCTACCACTCATAGAAGAACCAACGTCCATAACCTTACCTTTCATGTTATAAGACAATGGAGTGTACTCATCTTCCGGGTCAAGAACGAAAACTTTTGAGTTATCGCAAGCTAAGTTAGTAAGAAGTGTTTTTGTAGCGTATGATTTACCACCACCAGATTTACCAATAATCATAACGTTACTGTTAGCTCTTTCCCTATCTCTTTTAAAGAAGTTTACAAAAACAGGATATTCATTGTAACCGATATAGAAACCTTTTTCGTCTTGTAAAGCACCAGAAATAAATGGGAAAACTGAAGCAAGTGTTGTTGTAGGAATATCTCTAAGAGAGTTTTTAACTGTATCAAGAGCAGACATATTTCTACTTACGAAAGCGTCTACTTGTCTACCAAACATTTCAGAGAACTTATAACCATTTTGTCTTAAAAGTGCTCTTACTTCTTTTTTAGAACCTTCTTCACATAAAATGTGAGTGTTCATTTCAAAAAGTTGTTCGTTGTTACTTTTCAAAGTAGCTAACAACTCTTTCATTGTTTTTAATTGAGTTTGTTGTTCTAACTTTTTACTACTTTTTAAAGTGTTTGCCATTTTTGCTTCCATTTCAACAATAGCACGGTCAATTTTTCTTTCAGCTGGACCTTTTTGTTGTTGCTTAATGTTCATAACAACGTTGGTACCACCAATCATAAAGAAGTGTGCACCCCATGCATTAGGAACTTGTAATGGATAGTCTGTAAGAACAAAACTACGATAAGCTTGTTTATTAATAACGGTTTTTTGTGTTTTAAAAACAATTGATTCAGGCATTGACCAATTAGTAAATTGATCAACAGGAGTACTTTCTAAGTCTCTTTCGTCAAAGTCTTTACCATAAGTAGATCTTAAGAAAGCAGCAAGCTCTTTACCTATAAGTTTATGGGAGTTCATTGGAACAACGCTGTTACCAATTGTATTAATCATACCATCAATGGTTGATTCTAAAAGTTCTTTATCTTTATCATAAACAATAATATAGAAGTAATCTTTGTAGATTTTCTCTTCCCTGTTCATATATTCAATTTGGCTAACACGAGCTTCGAAAACGTCAGCACGTGCTTGAACTTCTTCTTCAGTCATTTCGCCTTCATATTGAAGTTCCATTAAAGTATCATACTTTTTATCTTCGCATTGAACATAATCGTCAAAAACAATAGCTTTATTTGTTTTAATAATACTTGCTGATTGTTCAGGGGTTAATCTTCTTAAAGCATTAGCAAAAGATTTAACAACCATTTCTTGTTTATTATCATCTAACAAACCAAACTCAATAGGTTGAATTTCCATAACCATACCGAAATAATCTTTATAGTCAAGAAATTTATCTTTTATAATACCTTCATAAGGAATAATTTCCCTCATTCTAAGTTTGCCGGTCTTTTTATCTATATCGTCTTTATTATACTTTTTCTTAAAAGCAATAAACCTAATCATAAGACCAATAGTACCATAAAGCTTAAGTTCGTCATCAACAGGCATAAAAAGCATTGCGATGATACAAATCCAAGCCAAAGCAAAATACCAGTGATATGGCAAGTTAGAAATAGCAAAGAAGAATGCTCCACCAACACCAATAGCAGCAACAAGAATATCTGTTAAAGTAACACCTTTAAAGAACTCCATTTTTACTTTGGTTTTTCTAGGAATAAATCTCATAAACCCTCCTAAAAATAAATTTGCAACAAAATTGTTTTTATATTAAACTTTGTTGCAAATTTGAGTAATAAACATTTAGTAATATAATGATATACTTACTAATAGTATTTTACATTAAACAATAAAAAATCGCAAATTAATACAACTATTTTTTTATTTATTTTTGCATTAATTTATAAATATTTTTAATAAAAAAAAGGATGTTAAAAAACATCCTTTTTAATTATTAATTTGAGCCTCCGCCACCATTGTCGTTACCGTCGCCCTTTTTACCTTCAAGAACTTGTTTTAAAGTTTGAAGAGCTGAGTTTACGCCGTCAAGAGACATCTTAATACCTTCAAATACAGAACCATCAATCTTAATACCTTTTTCAGCATTAAGTTTAACACCTTTACCTGAAGATAATGCTCTTTCAATAGCTTTAGCCAATTGATCTGAAGATTGTTCAGTAATCTTAGTTTCAACAGCAGCACCAGTAGATCTAATAGAGTTTTCCATTCTAGTTTTGTTTGCTTGTTCATCACGAACAGCTTTATCAGAAGCATCTTGTTTCATTTGTTCTTTAAAAGCTTGTAAACTCTTGTATTGTTCTGAATCTGGATTATTTGCAGCCTTTGCAAAAATTTTAGCTCGATCTGCTATACCACTTTGAATTTCCATTTTTTCAATATCTGCTTCAAGTTTTTTAATTTGAGCAGGAGAAGCGTCACCACTTTCAATTTTTTCGTAAGCTGCTCTATAATCGCTGGCAAATTTACCACCTTCTTGCATTGCCAACATTCTTCTAATCATTTTATCTTCTTGTTTTTCTTTTTCTTCTTTGTCTTTCTTTTCGTAGTATATATCTCTAGCTTTCCAAGAATTTTCTTGTTCAATCTTAGCAGTTCTCATTTTAGCTTCAGGAACACCTTCGTATAAACCTGCTCTAGCATTTTTATTAAACCAAATTTTCCAAAGGTCTCCACCACCACCATCACCAAACATACCTGCTAAAGCGTCGTTTAATCTTCTTTTTGCTGTACTACCATTAATAGCAAATTGTTCTTGCAATGAATTTGTTAATTCTGGAATTTTATTAAGAATAGGAACATTTTTAAGTTTTTGTGCTTTATCATTAATAAATGTTGAAACTTTAGCACCAACAGATTCTGTTTTAGCTTCTTCACCAAATTCAGAATTATAAGCAGCTTTTATGTTACCAGCAATACTTGTTCTCTCGAACTTTCTGCCCATTTTTTCTGCTTTCTTTGCATCTGCGGCTATTTCTTCAGGTGTTTTCTCTGTGCCATCAGCATGCGTTTTTGAGTATAAAGCATCCATTTTTGCTTGCTCTTTACTTGAAATACCTTTTTCTCTTTGTTTAACAGCATAAGAAGCTTTGTCTTTTGCTTCTTGTTGACCTTTTCTTGTTTCTTGTAAAGCTTTTAAGTTAGATTCTTTTGAAGCAATACCTTTTTCAAGTTGAGCTTTTTCTGCTTTTTCTTCATCACTTAATCTAGCACCAGTAGACAATTCTGCCAATCTAGCTTTATCTGCTTGATATTGAGAATCTCTACTTAAAGTTTTTTGTTCAATATCAATTTCTTTATCTGTAGCAGCCAAATCTTCTTTTGCTTTTGTTTCTTTCTCTTGTTCGCCAGCTAATTCTTCTTTAGCATCTGCTCTACTTTGTGCAGTGTCTTTTTTGTTTTTAATAGCTTCTGCAGCACCTTTAGCACCTTTAATAGCAGCTGCAGCACCTTTAACTGCAACACCACCAATAGCTGTTGCACCAAGAGCAGCTTTTTTACCTACGTCAACAGCTTTTTTAGCTGCTTCGCCACCACTCTTAACTAAATCTTCAACACCTAAAAGGTTTGATAATAATGCTGAAGCTGATTTAATAATACCTAAACCAACAATAACACAAATAAGTTGGAAGAAAATATCAAAAATAAATAAGAAATCAGTAATAGCAATTTGATAAGATCCTAACATTGAAACGCCTGCACCTACAGCACTAGTACCTACAGCCATTTTAACGCCTGCAAACAATGAAATGTTTTCAAACAATGGAACCATCAAGAAATACATATTATACGCAAAGATAGGGGCTATAACAGCCAATAATCTCTTCATAAATTCGCCACGCCACTTCTTCTCTGCTTGGCCACCATCTAATGGAGCAATTGCAGTCATTGGAGGAGCTAATAAGAATAATATGCAAAGTTCAAAAACTCTTTTTACTAAAACCAAACAAACGGATAACAGTGTCCAAGTGACGACTATACCCGAACCTATGGCCAGAATCCAATCGAATTTTGCCATATTGTAATATGTATTAACCTGTGACATTTTAAACAAGTTAAAACAAACTTGATCGTTAGGAACACCAAAGAAAAGGAAAGTTATACAATCGGACATAAGTTCGCCTTTATCAATAGCTTCCAATAAATCTATAAATCCATAGTGTTCATATTCTACTGTAAAATCGGAATATTTTACAAAGCACATATCAACATAGTTTGCTAAGTCATCATCATTCGAGAAACCCGAGAAAGGATTGCCGTTAACAATCAAGTGCGAGTCTCGCAGAATATCACCGAACCCCGGCGTAGATCGAACACGGTTAGCATTATAAGCACCAACACGGAAACATTTTGTAACAACTGTATCGCCTGTTGTATCAAACAAGTCATAAATAGTTTTTGTTAAGAAGTTTGTACCAAAAATACTAATAAGAGTAACAACAGGAACAATTAATAAGTTAACTAATGATTTTAAAGCTCTACCAATAATAGGACCTTTTGCACTGCCCTTTAAATCGATTGTGAACTCTGATTTAATCATAGCAACAATTGTGAATATAAATAAAAGGATAATTGATAAACCTACAATTGACCAGAAAACATCTTGAACTGCAGAGTCTGTAATAAAAGCGTATACTAGGTCTTTACCATCACCAGATCCGCCACCAAATGCTTCACCATTCAAGTAAATAGTATCAATACCTGCAAGTTTTTTAAATGTCATTTCTGCAAAAGTAGCAATCATCATTACACCAGCAAAAATTAAGTACATAGGCATAAATAATAGGAATTGAAGAAGTGCAACGATAATACCACCAAAGTAGCTGAACACTAAACCAATGGTAGCAAAAATATTAGCACCTAACATATTAGATAAAAACATAAAATTTATACCTCCGACTTACTTAATTTTTTTGGTAAAATTTATTTATGATATATTATAACAACATAATATTTTTTTTACAAACAAAAAAAGTGTTTTTATTTTAATTTCTTTAAAAATTATATTCCAAAATCTATTTTTTTAATTTCTGTAAACTCAAAAAATGTTGATGTTGGGAAACAAATTTCTAAATAATTTGTATCCTTATCGTTAAAACACCAACCAACTCCCCTTCCGTTTTCAGAAATTTTTGTGTTAATAAATAAATTTGAAATATCTCCACTAGAAATAGTAGAAATAACTTCTTCCCCTGATTCAGGTTTTAATTTATCATTATCAGAACTGTATCCATTTAATAAAAGATCAATACCTTCAGCAACTTCACCAAAATCGCCATAGATAACGCCTTGTTCTAAATCTTTTTCACTTATTTCAAGATGAGCAGCTTGAACTGTATCGCCTTCACCTGCAGAAAATCTTATAATAGGAAGAAAATTTACAGAACTGCCATCTTTAAGTTCTATATTCATAACAAAGGCAGTTGGAGTTAAGTCTTTTTCAGTCATCATAACTATTGATTGTAAATAGCCATCAATTTTTTCTATTTGTAAAGTTCCTTCAAAAGTTTGTATTTCTAAAATTGGATTTGGTGCGTAGTTAGTTTTTGTGTCAGCAAAAATACTGGCACAATTTTCGTCGTAATTAGAACTAGAAAGGTTAATTGTTGCATCAATTGCAATTTTTGGAAAAGAAGATTTTAACACTTCAATTTCTTCATCATTAATACCAAAATGATCTATATAATCGCAACAAGCAGATATAAACTGCCCTTTTTGTTCGTTTGAAGCAGAAACATTTGAAGCTTGATTATAAAGAGTTTGTAAATCTGCTGGTAAAGAAGACTCACCTACAGCATCGTATCTAGTTAAAATTGTTTTTGCAGTTTCAACACCCATACTATATTGATATTTCTCAATATATTTTGTTTTATAATCTTCAGCTGTTGCACAAGAAGCAAATTCACTATCATCTAAAGACCAAGTCCAAGCAGAAAAAGGAATATCTGTATCTGAATTTTCAACAAGAGTAATATCCCCTGTTAAACTTTTTTGAATTGCCCCAAAATCTGATGCAAAAAATTTCTTTACAAATTTTTTAGCGTTGTCTGTACCATTAATAGAGTTAGAACCAATAGTTTCTCCAATAAAAATGTAAGCAGTTTCGGTTCCAGTAGAATATTTATATGTTGTTTGTGTAGATAATTCATCATCAATAGACATAGGAGTATTTGTATCTATTTCCAACAAAGATGATTTTGCAAAATAAGCCATTTCATCACTATCATAAGTTAGTAAACTTTCAAATGAAATTGAAAAATCTGATAAAACTAAAACTTTATTACCTTCTGAAGTGTAATAAACATTAGTCATTTTAGAAAAATCTTGAGCGTAAGTTATTTTATCTGTTTCGGAAACAGTAGATGTTAAACCCAACAAATCTTCATATTCAACACCATCAGTTTTAGGCATTACTGTTTTTGTTGAGTCACCGTCTTTAACTTCAACTTCACCAATACCATAAGCACCTACTATACGTGATAAAACATCACTAGAAACTTCTAGTACATTTTCTTCAATAATTTTACCATAAGATTTATCACTGCCTTTAGGTATTACTGTTGAATAAGGTCTGTAAATTAATTTATATATAACGTTTGCCCCACTATCTCCATCTCTACCAGGAGTATTTCCACACGCAGAAAAAAGAAACAATGATAAACACATAATCATTGTAAGCAAAAAACTATTAAACTTTTTTGACTTAAAAAGATTTTTCATCATTGCCTCTTTTTAATTATTTTTTGATTAAATTCAAATTTTATTACATAAATTAAATAGCACAAAAACAGATTATAAACCTGAGCCCATACTTCTAATTGCTGTCATAATAGTGTTAAAGTTTGATAATAACCAACCTAACAACCAAACTGCAACAATAACAATAACTACAGTTATAATTAAGCCCCATAATCTCTTTTTCATTTCAGTGGCTTTTTCAGCACTTTCTGCTTTCATAATCATAAAAGCTAAAACAATAGCAAAAACAGCAGCAGCTACAGTTAAAGTAATTGTAAAAGGTATAATAGCTTGATTTAAAAATTTAACTATAGTAGCTAAATATTGATATTGTCCTAACCCACCTGTACTAAAAATTTCGCCTAACATATTTAAACTCATAAATAAAAAAATCCTTTTTTTCTATTTTATGTAAAATATAATAACACAAAAAATTTTATCTTACAAATAAAAACAAATAAAAAAACATTTTATTTAAATTTTTTTT
>JAFWWV010000109.1 GCA_017523305.1 Clostridia bacterium | reverse complement strand
GTGCTTCTCGTGTTCGTGATCTTTTTGATCAAGCAAAAAAACAAGCTCCATGCATTGTTTTTATTGATGAGATAGACGCTGTTGGTCGTCAAAGGGGTGCAGGTCTTGGTGGTGGAAATGACGAAAGAGAACAAACATTAAATCAATTGCTTGTTCAAATGGATGGCTTTGAAGCAAACGAAGGAATTATTGTAATTGCTGCAACAAACAGGGCGGACGTTTTAGACCCTGCACTTTTAAGACCTGGTAGATTTGATAGACAAATTTATATCAACCCACCAGATGTTAAAGGCCGCGAAATGATTTTAAAAATTCACGCAAGAAACAAACCTGTTGATGGTACAGTTGATTTTAAAAACTTAGCAAGATTAACAAGTGGTTTTACTGGGGCTGACCTAGAAAACTTGTTAAACGAAGCTGCAATTTTAGCTGCTAGGGCAAACAAAAAAAGAATTTCAATGACTGATGTTACTGAAGGTATAAATAAAGTTCTTATGGGCCCACAAAAGAAGAGCAGAATTATAACAGATGCAGACAAACGTATTACAGCTTGTCACGAATCTGGTCACGCAATTATTGGTAAAGTTTTAGAACATTGTGATGTTGTTCAAGAAGTAAGTATTATTCCAAGGGGTATGGCTGCTGGTTATACAATTAGTCGTCCAGAGAAAGATGAAAGTCATATGTCTTACAATAAATTAATTGCAACAGTTACAATGATGCTTGGTGGCAGAGTAGCTGAAGAAATGTTAATAAAAGACATTTCAACAGGTGCTTCAAATGATATTGAAAGAGCAACAAAAATTGTTAGAAAAATGGTTACAGAGTGGGGTATGAGTGCAAACCTTGGCCCAATAAACTATGGCTCAAGCAGTGAAGTATTTATTGGTAGAGATTATCAAACTCAAGTAATGTATAGTGAAAAAACAGCTGCTCAAATTGACGAAGAAGTAAAAACAATTTTTGATGGTTGCTATAACAAAGCAAAAGAAATTATTGGTAGTCATTTAAAAGAAATGAATACTATGATAGAAGTTTTACTTGAAAAAGAAACAATCTACTTTAACGAAGTAGAACTTATTATGAAAGGTAAAACAACAAAACAAATTCTAAATATTATGGCTAAAGAAGAAATTAGAAACAAAGCAAAAATTGAAATCGAAAGAGCCGAAGCAGATTTAGAAAGAGTTAAAAAAGAACAAGCTATAAGAATAAAAACAGCTGAAGCTTTAAAGAATGGTGGAGTTATAACCGAAGAAGAAATTGAAAAAGCAAAAGTTGATTCTGAAAAGGTAATTAAACAAGCTGAAGAAAAGGTTGCTGAACTTAAAGCAAAATTCGAAAAAAATAATCCACAAAAATCAAAAAAGAAAACTGAAAAAAAAGATAAAGCAGTTGTTAAGGAATTAAATGATTCTGCAAAAGAAGTTTTGACAAAAGATATTAAAGATGATACAACTAATGATAAGTCTTCTGTAGATGAAAAAGAAGAGTCAAAAGAAGATGAAACAACTGATAAAAAAGATAATGAATAATACAAAAAAGGATTTTCTAAAATGAAAAAGATTATAATAACTTCAGTTATAGTAGGGCTTGTTTTGTGTTTAGGCATAGCAACATTAATACTTGGTTTAGTTCCTGTCGGGTTAAATGATAAAGTTAATGTTCCTGATGAAGTTTATATTTATTGTCCACAAGTTTATAGTACTCCTTCTAAAAGAAGAGAATATAGACATAGAGATGGTCAAGAAGATATTAGTAAAATAAATAAAATTTATGATACTTTTATTGATAGCTTTTCACAAAAAGCATTAGCAGCATTATTTAAAGGCGAATTAAACGAAGGTACTGAAGCTGGTTATACAGGTGCAAAAAGAGATACAATTAGTAAAAACTTTAAAACTGAAGGAAAAATTACTATTGTTTTCTACTACAAAGATGCACAAGTTTTAAAATACGAAAATAAAAAACAAGAATACAATTACTTATACTTTGAGATTGATGCAACAAACGAAAGAAGTGAAGTTATAATGGGTGTTTCAGAAGATATTACTAGTGATGAAGGTGATTATCCAAACGAAAATATTTCATATAACTATTACTACAAATCAAAAGCAAACTTTTCAAACTTATATAAATATGTTGCAGGTTTAGTAGCTTAATCAAAAGGCAGGTCTATTTAGATAAATAGGCTTGCTTTTTTATTAAAAAAAATTAAAATAAAAAAGAGAGGAAAAGAAAATGAGTGAAGAATTTTTAAAAGACGTAAGGATTAATAATTGTGGAAGGAGATTTAAGTTTAGAGTTGCAGGAATAATCCAACAAAAAGGCAAAATTTTACTTGTAAGAATGAACGATAATAAATTTTTCTGCTTTCCTGGTGGTCACGTTGAATTATTAGAAGATACAGCTCATGCTGTTGAAAGAGAGTTAAATGAAGAATTATATTTCAATGTAAAAGTAGATAAACTTTTATATATTCACGAAAACTTTTTTGATGCTCCAGAAGGAAAATATCACGAATTATGCTTTTATTATAAAGCAACTCCGGTTGATGAAAATTTTGAAACTGTTGATACTTTCCACGAAGAAATTGACCAAGGTCAATTGGTAAAACATGAATATAAATGGATTGATAAAAAAGAATTAACAGGCTTTAATGCAAGACCAACCTTAGTAATTGAAAACTATGTAAAAGACGAAGATAAATTTTTACATCTTCTAACAAACGATTTAAAAAAATAAATAAAAAAATATTAAATAAAAGAAAAAAATAACAGTCAAAAAAACTGTTATTTTTTTTGTTTTTGCACATAATAGCGATATATATAATTTTAATTTTTTTTAATTTGAAAGTTTTTTATGGGGTAGAAAATGAAAGATAAAAATACGGTTTCTTCGGCAGGTATGGGTAGTGAAAATGATCCTGTTGGAAAAGTTACGGGGTTCTTTTTATTTAGAAATTTAATTAATAGTTACAATGAAGATAAACAAGCAAACGACGAAGAAAGAAAAAATATAAAGAAATACGGAATTGCTTCGTTAATACTATCAG
>JAFWWV010000108.1 GCA_017523305.1 Clostridia bacterium | reverse complement strand
TGTGGTAGTAAAACAGTTGATTTGTCAGGGAAAACCATTGCAATTAATGAGATAACAGACATGAATTGGGATGCAATTTCTTTATATGTTTCTTATCAGGATAGTGAAGATAACAATAAGTCATATAATCTTGACATTACTAGCGATGATAATGCATTTGAAAATGCAGATGCTGTTAAGATAATGAAAAGTTTGGCTGGAGTGTCTGATAATGCAAGTATTGATGAATTAAAAACAAAACTTCAAACAGTAGTGTTTAACAACGCGAAAAATAAGAGTCATGTATTAAAGTTTAACGACAATGCATCTAAGGTAAACTTTTACCAATACTCTGAAGGAAATCTTGATAATGTTGTAAAAACATATGATGTGGAGTTTTTTAAATTAGGTGACACTAACCAATATTATTTAAGACAAAATGACGAAAGAACTGGGGATGTTTTGACGGTATATGCAAAAGACAATATAGGTGTTGGTGGAACAAATTTGATACCAATTATTGAATTTGATATAAGTTCTTTAAATATAGAAGTTACACTAACCCCTTTAAATGGCGTTGGCGAATCAAAAACAGTTTTATTAAGTGATTGTTCGTATGCTCGTTTATCATTTCATGTTGAATATACTTATAAAGTAGTTGAATAAAAAATAAACCTATCAGTTAAAAACTGGTAGGTTTTTTGTTGGTTAAAAAATTTATTATTTTTCTTAAAAACATTGAAAATAGTTATACAAATTTCTCAATAAACTGCTATACTTAAAGTAATATATTGTATGAGGAAAATTATATGAAAATATTATCTTGGATTTTTAGTTTTTTAAGTAGATATACGGAATTTGAAGAAAGTTATGAAAAAAGCCGTTATCCATTTTTTAGATTTGTGTTAATAGCTGGAACAGCAGCAGCTCCCATTTTACTCTTTTGGGGTGCTTCTGCAATTGAAATAAATAGTTTTGGGGCAATTCTAGGATATTTATTAGTGTTAGTATTAGCTATTTTACTTTTAATAAAAACTCCAAAAGATTTGTTTTTATTGTCGTTAGTTGCTATCAATCATGGAATTTGGATTTTAGCTGAAAGAAAAAAAGAAAAAACAACAAATGAAGAAAATTTAGAAGCAATCAATCCTAAAAAGAAAAAAAGAGCTGTTAAATGGGAAAAAGTAAATTCTAGTCCTGTTTGGGATTTTCTTATAGGTATTTCAGGTATAATATTTGCTATTGCTTCAATTGCATTAGTGTTTGTATTTTTTGTTATACCTTTGTTTTTTAATTAGATAAATAAAATAAAACCTATTAGAGAAATCTAGTAGGTTTTTTGTTTTTAGTTCAAATTCCTCCTAGATGTTTTTGATACAAAGTGGTGGCAAGAGTGTGTGTCTTGCAATGTTAATTTTGTGTAGAGACATTTGTTTTTAGTGCTATTGTCAAGGCAAAGAAAAACCACAAACCCTTAAATATGCCTATTATCCTAAAGGTTTGGGGAATAAAAAAGTGTTCAAACTGAACTCTATAAAAGAGACATTTTTGAACACTATGTTGGCGCAGCAGGAGGGGCGATGTGTATAGAAAAGTTGCCTGTGGCAAGTTTTTAACCAAAGCCGGGAGCAACTTGTTTGCGGTCTGGCTCCGACAGGAGTTGATACCCGTAGGGTTCAAATCCCGACTAAAAACAAAAAAAACAAATTCAATAAGAACTTGCTTTGTATTACTGGCGCAGC
>JAFWWV010000107.1 GCA_017523305.1 Clostridia bacterium | reverse complement strand
GTTGTTTATACAATTTTAGGTTTATTGTGTGGTTATTTTTCTACTCTTGGTACTGAAAAAATTAAAGCAAAATTAGCAGAGTTAGAACCACAAAAAGATAAAGAAAAAGAAAATAAAACAGAAAAATAATAACAAAAAAAACAAGTCAAAAATATGACTTGTTTTTTTATTTTAAATTTAATTTATCTTTAACAATTTCAAAAAATTGCTTATGAGTATCAGGGTAAGTTAAGTTGTTTGGTAAATCTTTAAAAAGACCAATTTCGCTCATTTCAAAGTTAGGTAAAGTTTCAAAACTTTCAATTTCTGCAAAACACAATAGGGCGTAACTAGAAATTTTGTAAATGCAAATAGGTGTTAATTTTTTAATTTTATTTGCACCTGTTTCTTCAAACAATTCTCTTTTAGCTGCTTGTTGCCAAGTTTCATTTTCTTCAATATGTCCACCAGGGATTTCCCAAGTTTTGCGTTCCTTATGTTTTGAAAATAACCATTTGTTATTGTATTTACAAACGCAAACTACACGTGTAAAAAGTTTTTCATCCACTGAGTTTAAATCAAAAAATTGTACTTCCAAATTAAAACTCCTTTTATATTTTTAAACTAGCAAATTAAAATTTATTTTGTCAAACAAATAGCAATTAATTGATTTAACTCTTTATATATTTTTGAAATGACTTGCTGTAAAAATAAAAAAATTAACCAAAAATATTTTTAGCGAATATATATTTTTAAAAATATTATAAGGAGTTTTTTATGACATATCAAGAATTGGTGCAGAAAATAGTCGACTTGCAAAAAGATGGCTTAGAATTATTTAACATAGGAAAAAGCACTTTAGGTAAAAATATATTAGCAACACATATAGGTAGTTTTGATGGAGTTCAAATAATTATTCAAGGGGGATTACACGCAAGGGAATATATTTCAACACTTTTAATGGTAGAACAAGCAAGATACTTGCACATAACTGGCAAAGTGCAAAATGGTGGCATTTATTTTATATTTTTAACAAACCCCGACGGAGCAGAAATTGTACTTGATGGGGTAGATAGTGTTCCTTGCGATATAACAAAAAAATATTTAACTTTGGCTAACAATAATAGCAATGACTTTTCACAATACAAAGCAAATATAAATTTAGTGGATTTAAATACAAACTTTGATGTTGATTGGGGTATGGGCGCGCAAAATGTAAGATGCCCTAATACTCAAAATTTTATAGGCTTTTATCCTAATAGTGAAAGGGAAGTTAATAATTTAATTGATTTTACAAACAGAATAAAACCTAAACTTACTATTTCATATCACTCAAAAGGAGAAGTTATTTATTATGGTTTTACGCAAGAAAGTCAAAACGACTTAATACGTGATAAACAAATAGGTGAAGAATTATCTAAACTAACGGGATACCCTTTAAAGCAAACAGAAGATAGCTCTGGTGGATATAAAGACTGGTGTATAAGATATTTAAAAATACCAAGTTATACAATTGAAGTGGGTAATGAAAATTTATCTCACCCTATAGGTGAAGAATATTTACCACAAATATTTGAACAAAATAAAGATGTTCCATTAGTTGCTTTAAACTTAGCTATTCAATACCAAAACCAAATTCAAAAATATAAAACAAATGTAAATAACAACAAAAAATTTATAGATATTTTAAACTTTTTTAAAATATAAATGTTCAACTTAAAAATTAAAACAAAAAAAAGAAAAAACTCTTAAGAAAATTCTTAAGAGTTTTTGTTTGGAGCTAATGGCGGGAATCGGACCCGCGACCCCTTCCTTACCAAGGAAGTGCTCTACCACTGAGCCACATTAGCAAAAAAATTTTTAATAGTTTAAAAAAATAAAACATTGATATTTTATAGGTCTTTTAAT
>JAFWWV010000106.1 GCA_017523305.1 Clostridia bacterium | reverse complement strand
CCATAATAAAACTTCCCCTTTGTTTATTATACTTACATTATACTACACCTGTATATTGTTGTCAAATTTGATAGATATTTAAAAAGCGATAAAATAGTTTTAAAACAAATTAAAAGAAAAAAAAACAACCTATTTTTTTTACATTATAGGTTGTTTTTTTTAATTTATTAAAATATTTTTAAATTTTAGTGCTAAGTTAAATTTTTAATAGTATTAAATAAAATTTACACAATAACAAGTTGATTTTTGCATAGTACTGAGTTTAAAATTTTAAACTATAATAAATTTTGCATAATACTTATTAAAGGCAAATTTTAGTCTTTTTCTACTTTCTTTTTTTGCCAACTTTTTTTATGACAATGTGGACAAGTCATATATCTTGTTCTGCCCATATGCATAGACCAAATTATTTGTTTGTTAGTTGGAATATATTTATGTTTACAATGTGCGCATTCGTAATAACCCGCATCTTTTTCAATTTTCATACAAAATACTACACCCACAATACAGTGAACAAGACCTACAAGAACAATAACAATTCTCCAACCTTCTGCAATATTTAAGTACGAAGCAAGTATAGTGCTAACTAACAAAATAAAAACACTAAAGTAACCTAAAATCCACTCAATAGTTAAAAGAAATCTGTTTTTTAAATTGTTTTGTCTGGTAAGTTCAACAATGTTTTCTTCTGCTTTTAATTTATATTCATCATCTTTTAATTTTTTGCCTGATAAAAGTTCATTTGAAGTAACGCCAAGTTCATTACAAAGTGGCAACATAATTGAAGTATCTGGAAAACCTTTTCCACACTCCCACTTAGAAATTGTTTTTTCGCTAACATTTAATTTAGATGCTAGTTGAACTTGAGTTAAGTTTTTTTGTTTTCTAAGTTCTGCTATAAAAGAACCTGTTTTGTTTAAATCCATTTTTTATATCTCTCCCCTTTTTTATTTTACATTGTAATTTTAACAAATGTTTTTTAATTTTTCCTAACTACTTAAAGTAGACTTTTTATGTTTTTATGAAAGTCTACCTAAAATAGTTTTTTTTATAAAAAGTTAAAAAGGTTTTAAAACTAATATACTTTTAGTATAGTAAAAAAATGTAAAATAAAACAAATAAATAACTATATAAAAAAAGAAAATTAAAAGAAAATTAAATAAAACCAAAAAAATGGTTTTAAATTTAAAAATATTATAAGCACAAAAAAACAAGTAAGCGTTACACTTACTTGTTTTAATTTTTTTGTTGAAGAAAAAATTATTTTCTTTTTTTTCTTGCAGCAGCTTGTTTTTTCTTTTTAGCTACAGAAGGTTTTTCATATGCTTCTTTTTTTCTTAAATCGCCAATGATACCGTCTTTTTGGCATTTTCTTTTAAATCTTTTGATAGCACTTTCTAAGCTTTCGTTTTCGCCTACTTTAACTGTTGACATATAAATTTTCACCTCCTTGAGCGCTACAAATCGCAAATTCTTGATTATTATACTCTCTTAACACCCAAAAGTCAATTAGTATTTTTGGCTTTTAATTTATTTTTAACAAAAAAGATAGCCATTTTTACAGCTATCTTTTTTTTATTAATCAATGAAATCTACTTTAATATTTGATTCTTTTTTTATTCTCATATAAACAAGTGAAAGTTCCGAGTTATAACCCAACCCACCACCTTGAATTGCATAACCAAGATTTGCATATTGAAAAGCTTTTTCATAGTTACCCACATCACAATAAGCCGAAGCAAGTGAAGTACAAAGTGGAACTGAAACATATTTTTCATCTAATGTGTATTTTGAACATTTTTCTATTGCTAAAGAAGATTGTTTCAAATTACGAAGAGTACTTGTAAGAATTGGTAAAATAACCTTTTTAAAATTAAAAGAAAAATCACCATCTAAACCAAACAAACAAGCATCTTTACAAACTGAAAAAGCTTCTGCTTGTTTAGTTTCCTTAATAAAAGTTAAAAGCTCTTTTTCTTTATAAGTCTTAAAATCTTGTTCCGAAAACAAAATTTTAGCAAGTTCTTTTTTTAATTGAGAATCTACTTCAATAAAGGTAGAATCTACAAACTTATTATTATAGTAATAATAAATTTCGCCGTTATACTCAATTTTTTTCATTTGTACCCCCTATAATTTAGGCGATGACTTTGCAAAGTAGGCCTTTTTGGAAGATTGAAACAGGCATAACTTTTACGATTTCACCTTGTTTTACTTCGCCGTCGATATAGCACCTAATATAGTTTTGTGAAAAACCTTCGTAGAATTGACCTTTTTTCTCTTCAACTAACACATCAAGTGGGTGTGCAATAAATTTATTTAGGTATTCTGCGCTCATTTCTTCAACAATAGGTTTTAATTTTTCTTCGCGTTCTTTAATAATTGTACCGTTTATTTGTGGTAAAGCACCTGCTTTTGTGCCTTTACGAGAAGAATATGCAAAATAGTGAACGGAACTAAAGCCTACCATTTTTAAAAATGTTAATGTATATTCAAAATCTTTTGCAGTTTCGGTTGGATAGCCTACGATTAAATCGGTTGTAATTGCTGGGTTATCAAAATATTTTCTAACCAAGTTAACTTTATTTAAATACTCTTTTGTAGTGTAATGTCTGTTCATTTCCCACAATACTTTATCGCTACCACTTTGAAGTGACAAGTGGAATGATGGGCAGAAGTTAGGCATTTCCTTTAGGGTTTGAAGGAGTTGCTCGTTAATAATATTAACTTCTAAGGAACCTAATCTAATTCTTGCTGGAACTTCGCCTAAAGCCTTCATAAGTTGGTTAAGGCCTAAGTTACCATTTACACGGTAGTCAGAAATATTAATACCTGTTATTACAATTTCTTTGCAGGTTTTTGATAACTCTTTTGCTTCAGCAATAACGCTTTCTAAACTTCTTGAACGGCTCCTACCCCTTAAAAAAGGAATAAGGCAGTAAGCACAGTAGTTATTGCAACCATCTTGAACTTTAATATATCCCCTTGTACGAACATTAGTAGCAGTTAGGTCGTCTTCATATGTTTTTGGTATTGAAACTACCCCGTTGCCTGCTTTATCAAGGTTATCTTTTAATTTACCTTTGCCGTATGTGCCTATTACATATTGAACTTGTTTTTTTGTTAAGAATTGGTCTGGATCGTTTTGTGCTGCACAACCACAGATATATATTTTTGCGTCTGGGTTTAATTTTTCAATTTTTGCTATTATTTGACGGCTTTTTTTCTCTGCTTCTTGAGTAACAGCGCAGGTGTTAACTATGTACAGGTCGGCTGGTTCAAGTTCGGTTGTTGTTTGATATTTGCCTTTAAGCGAGTTTAAAATTCCATCAATTTCATATTGGTTTACCTTGCAACCAAGGTTTAATAAACATACTTTTTGCATAATTTTTATCCTTAAATTTCTCCTAATTCATAGGCAAGCAAACTTGCTAGGGTTATACTTGCTGTTTCTGTTCTTAAAATTCTAGGTCCTAGTGAAATAGATTTTACATTTTCTAATTGTTTTAAGTTTTCTATTTCTTCACCACTAAAGCCCCCTTCACTACCTACTATAAAGGCAACATTTAAGTTTTCGCCTTTTTGGGTTTTAACTTTGTTTAGTGCTTTTTTAAGTGAAAAATCTTTTTGAGTTTCGTTTGCAAAAACAACTAAGTCGTAATTTTTTAAAAGTTCCAACATTTGTTTAAACTTAACAGGGTTTTCTACTTCAGTTAATTTAGTTCTGCCACATTGTTTGCAGGCTGAAACAATTATTTTTTTAAGTCTATCAATTTTATTTAAGTTTTCCTTTGCTACACAAAAGGTGGAAGAAAATGGAATTATTTTTGTAATACCAATTTCGGTTAATTTTTGTGAAATAAGTTCTAGTTTATCTAACTTAGGCAAACCTTGAAATAGTGTGATTTGAGTTTTTGGGTTTGAAGTGCAATTTTCTTCCCCCACAACTTTTAAGGTAGAATAGTTTTTAGTGATGAGAGTTATTTCACATTTAAGTAGTGAACCACCATCATAAAAGCACTCGACTGTATCGCCTAGTCTAAGTCGTAAAACTTTTGACAAATGTTGATGTTCGTCATCTTTTAAAATTATTTCGTTATTATTTAGGTCAGTTTTATTTATAAAAAATCTCTTTTCCATACGTCAAATTTTACCAAATTTTTAGTAAAAAGTCAATGTGTATGTGTGGTGTTTTAAGGGGTTAAAATAGTTACACTTTTTAGTTTAATTTTAAAACGCCTAGATGTCGCTATTTTAAAGGGATTTAGCCGTTTTTAAAAACGGTAAAATTTTTGGTAATTTTGTACAAATTTTTTATATAAAAAACGCTTGATTTTTGGGGT
>JAFWWV010000105.1 GCA_017523305.1 Clostridia bacterium | reverse complement strand
TTATTTAACTAAAAAATTAATATTAATATAACTATTTTAGTAATTAAATAATTTTATTTATACTATATTATTACTTAATAAATAATATAATAAAAAATATCCACAAATTCTCAATAAATTGTGGATATTTTTCTTTATTTATACACACTGTAGCAATTTTTTATTTGTATTTTTGGTAAAAAAAAGACCTTAAAAAGGTCTTATTTTTTTTATTGATTAATAATTCTTACAGGTAAAATTAAATATAAATATTCGTCGCCATCGCTAGGTGTAACAATACATGGACTTGAAGGCATATTAAAGTTAATTTTAATAGCTTCATCAGAAACTGTTCTTAAACATTCTGAAAAATATCTTGAGTTAAAAGCAATTGTTAAATCATTACCTTTAAGTGAAACACCAATGTTTTCTTTAATATTACCAATATCTGAGTTTGAAGTAAGTGTAAGTAATTTTTCTTTAATTTCAAATTTAACTAAATTATTTCTATCTACTCTTGATAAAACAGAAGTTCTTTCAATAGCTTCTTCAAAAACTGTTTTACTTAAAGTAATTGAAGTTGTGAAATCTTTAGGAATAATTTGTTTATAGTTAATAAAATCGCCATCAATAAGTCTTGTGATAATTTTTGTATTATCAAATTCAACCATTAAAAAGTTCTTTTGAATATAAACATTAATTTCTTCATCGTTATCTTCTAAGAATTTGCAAATTTCAGTTAAACTTTTTGCTGGAACAATAATTGTTGTTTTAATAGTAGTTTTAACAAGTGGTTTTTTAACAAAAGCAAGTCTATAACCATCAAGGCCAATAGAATTAATATTGTTTTCTTCAATTTCAAAACAACAACCTTTTAAAACTGGTCTAGTATCATCAAGTGCTGTTGAGAAAATTGATTTGTTAATAAGAGTTTTAAAATCTTTTTGTTTAATTGTAAAGTATTCGCCATCATCAACTGTGTTTAAGTTTGGAAATTCTAATGCGTTATAACATTGAATAAAACTTTCACTATCTGTGTAATTAATTTTTAACCTGTTTTTGTCGTTGAGTTCTAACTCAATTTTTTCATCAGTTAATTTTTTAATAAACTCTGAAAAGAATTTACCAGGTATAACTGCTTCACCTTCACTTTTTACATCTGCTTTAATTGTTTTTTCAATTGCTAACTCTAAGTCTGTTGCTGATAGTTTTAATGTATCATTTTCTGCATTAAGTTTAATGCCTTCTAAAACCGGATTAGTAGTTTTGTTAGAAATAGCTTTTATTACTTGTGCAGTTGCAATACTTAAGTCAAGCCCGTCACATACAACTTTCATATATTTCTCCTTTTTTTTATTTATTATTAACATTATTATGTGTGTGTAATTGTGAACAACTTTTTTTATCACAAAATATAGTACTTATTCTTTTTTAGTTTTAAGAAAAACCCCTATATTTTGTTGTGGATATTATAGTTACGGCATAGTTTTTATTGTTGATAACCCCTTGTTTTTTCGACCATCTGTTCTAAAAAATCAAAAGCCAATTAAAATACGTATTATAGTAAGTAATATAATTATTAAAAATATATATATTATGTCTTGTGAATTTGTGTATAACTTTTTTAACCTACAAGATATTGTGTTTTTTTAATTTAAAAAATCAAAAAAGTCAATATATATTGTTTAAATTTATCAACAAAAAAAGTGGAAAAGTATGTATAAATGTCATTAATTGTCAGATTTTATCATAACAATTAAGTCATCAATATTTGTTTTTAAAGACCTATTGGTCTTAATATTTTGTGCAATTTTATCTCTTGCGTGCATAATTGTTGTATGATCTCTACCACCAAATGCAGCACCTATAGTCATTAAAGGAATGTCTAATAGTTCGGTAATTAAATAAATACAAATTTGTCTTGGATCAACAATTTCTTTATTTTTCTTTTTACCAATTAAATCAGATTTTTTAACATTATAATACTTACATACAGTATCCATAATTTTATCGACCGTTAGGTTTTGTGTTTGAGAAGTTGCAATATCTTTTAATGCTTCTTCAGCTTCAAACATAGTTGCTTTATTTTTACCCATTAAAATTGAAAGAGAAACAACTTTATTTAAACTACCTTCAAGTTCTCTAATATTATTATCAATATTTTCTGCTAAGAACTCTAAAACATTATTTTCTACACTATAGTTTTCAATTTCAACTTTCTTTTGTAAAATAGCAAGTCTTGTTTCAAAGTCTGGCTTTTGAATATCTTGAATTAAACCACCAGAAAATCTTGATCTTAACCTTTCTTCAAGTGCTTCAATATTTCTTGGGTGCTTATCAGAAGCCAAAATAATTTGTTTATTAAATTGATATAAATCATTAAATGTATGGAAGAATTCTTCTTGAGTACCTGTTTTGTTAGCAATAAATTGAATATCATCAACCATTAAAACATCAACTTCACGATATGTAGCCCTAAAATCTTCAACATTTTTCTTTGTTAATGATTTTGTATAAGCATTCATAAATTGTTCGCAAGTAACATAAGCAATTTTTAATGACTTATTGTTTTTAGTAATATGGTTACCAATTGCGTGTAATAAGTGTGTTTTACCAAGTCCTGTTCCACCATAAATAAAAAGTGGATTAAAGTGTTTACCAGGATTTTCAGCAACATTAAGTGCGGCAGAATAAACTATTTGATTGCTTTTACCAACAACAAAATTGTCAAAAGTGTATTTTTCATTAAATTTACTTTTTTGAGTTTCGTTTTGGCTATTTTCAATAATTTCTTCAGCTTGTTTAATGTCTTCTAAAAAAGCTTCTTTTTCACTTGGTTCAAGAACAATAATTTCATCAACACCTTCAAAGTAATCTTTAATAACATTTAAAATTTTGTCTTTGTGAAGTTCTAACAACCTTCTTTTGTTAGTAGATGTTGAAGCTAGTACAACAAACTTATTATTGTCAACTTTTATAGGTTCAAGAGTTTCAACATATAACTCATAACTTACAACGCTAACAAGCTTTTGCATGTCTCTTAAAACTTCATTCCATTTGCTTAAAAAGTTATTCATATAAAACCCCTTCTAAATACATAATTATATTACTATAATAATTAATATTTGTCAAGAAAATAAAGGATTTTAGCGCCTTAAAAGGCTTAAATAAATTTGTATATTTTGCATAAATTTATCAAAATTTTTGCTTAAAAAAATTAAATAAAAAAACATTAAAAAATAAGACAAAAAATGTAAAAATTTTAACAAAAAACACTTAAATTTTTAGTCAAAAATTAACAAAATTTTTTATTTTTTTAACAAAAAAACTTAAAGTTTTAACTAAAAAAATCCACAAAAATTTAATAAATTGTGGTTTGTTTTTTTTATAAAAAATAGATTAAAAAATGTTAAAAAATTAAAATTTCACATATAAAAAATTAAAAAAATAAGTTGTAAATAATGCACTTAAAAATAATAAAAAAGTCTTTTAAAAACATATAAAATATGATATTATATTTATATGTATATAGAGAGTGTAAAACTAAATAATTTTAGAAATTATACTGATTGTGAAGTTAAATTAAAACCACACTTAAATGTTTTTAAAGGAAACAACGCTCAAGGTAAAACAAATTTTCTTGAAAGCATATATTTTTCTAGTATTGGTAAATCTCCAAAAACAACAAGAGAAAAAGATCTTATTTTATGGGGAAAAGATAGTGCTAAAATTTTTATAAATTTAAAAAAGCAATATTTTAACCAAACAATAGAAACATTTATTAATCAAAAAACAAATAAATCAGTAAAAATAAACGGTTTATCAATAAGAAAAATAGGGGATTTAATAGGTGAAATGCCTGTTGTTTATTTTTCGCCTGAAGAAATTGGTTTAATTAAAGATGGCCCAGCTGATAGACGTAGATTTATGGATATAGATATTAGTCAATTAAACCGTAATTATTTTTATTTATTGTGTAGGTATGAAAAAGTTTTAGCAGAACGTAACAAACTTTTAAAACAAACAAAAAATATAGAATCTCTCTACGATACAATTGATTTGTGGGATGTTCAACTAGCAGATATAGCAAGTAAAATAATTTTTTACAGGCTTGATTTTATTGAAAAAATAAAAGAACCAGCAAAAGTGGTTCACGCAAACATAACTTCTCAAAAAGAAGAATTAAATGTTAAATATCAAGGAATACAAATAAAAAACATTCAAGAAATAAAAGAAAAATTACTTTCTTTGTATAAAAATTCACTTAAAAAAGATTTTGAATTTGGTTATACAACCATAGGTCCGCATCGTGATGATATCGAAATTACTATAAACAATATAGATATTCGTTCTTTTGGTTCTCAAGGTCAACAAAGGTTAGCAACTTTGTCATTAAAAATTGCCGAACTTGCTTTATTTGAAAAGCAAACAGGCGAAAAACCAATACTTCTTTTAGATGATGTTTTAAGCGAATTAGATAATAAAAGATGTCAAAATTTACTTAAAGAAATAAGCGAATATCAAACAATTTTAACTACTACAAAATTTTCAAAAAAAATAGATGAAAACAGCGCCATTTTTGTTGTAAAAAACGCAACTATTGAAGAAAAAATTAACTAAAATTAAGCAAATAAAAAATAAAAAGACCTTAAAAAATATAAAAGGTCTTTTTTTTGTTATTCTTTTATAAAAAACTTTAAAAATTTTTTAAAAAAAGACTTTATTTTTTTGCCCCTTATATGTTATATTATAGATATAATATATATTTATAATATTATAATAATAAAAACTTACCAAAAAATTTCTTTTTGGTAAATTAATTTTTTGTAAGGGAGCAAAACAAAAATGCCTAATAAAGACGAATTGTTAGAAGAAAATTTAACAAAAACCACAAAGTATACCGAAGAAGATATTCAAGTTCTTGACGGTCTTGAACCTGTTCGTAAAAGACCTGGTATGTATATTGGTTCTACTGACGAAAGGGGCTTACACCATTTAGTAATTGAAATTGTTGATAACAGTATTGACGAAGCTATTGCTGGCCACTGTACAAAAATCAATGTTACTATTAATGCTGATGGCAGTCTTTCTGTTGAAGATAATGGTAGGGGTATTCCAACAGGTATCCATAAAACCGAAAAGAAAAGTGCTGTAGAAGTTGTTTTAACAAAACTTCACGCTGGTGGTAAATTCGGTGGTAGTGGTTACAAAATTTCTGGTGGTTTACACGGTGTTGGTTTGTCTTGCGTTAACGCTTTAAGTAAATACTTAAGAGTTGATGTTTATCAAAACAACAAGCACTATGTTCAAGAATACAAAAGGGGTATACCACAATACCCATTGAAAATAGATGGAGACACTTTAAGCCGTGGTACAACAGTTACATTCTTACCAGATGACGAAATTTTTGAAACTGTTGATTTTAACTATGAAAATTTAAAATCTCGTTTTAGAGAAATTGCTTTCTTAAACAAAGGTCTTATTATTAACCTTGAAGATAAACGTGCTGGAAGAGAGAAAAAAGACGAGTTCTTATTTAAAGGTGGTATTATTGAGTTTGTTGACTACCTTAATAATGGAAGAAATACTCTTTTCCCAGAAGCATTTTATGTAAACAAAATTAATAAAAATAGCGAAGTTGAAATTAGCTTCCAATATAACGATAGTTATTCAGAAGTTATTAATGCTTACGCAAACAATATTAATACCGAAGAAGGTGGTACACACTTAGTAGGTTTTAAAAATGCTATAACAAAAGTTATTGTTGACTATGCAACAAAAAACAAAATTTTAAAACCAAACGAAAAACTTACTGGTGAAGATTGCCGTGAAGGTTTAACTGCAGTTATCAGTGTTAAACTTCAAGACCCACAATTTGAAGGTCAAACAAAAACTAAATTAGGTAACTCTGAAATGAGAGTTATGGTTGAAAAAGTTTTAACAGATTCTTTCAGTGATTATCTTGAAGAAAACCCAACAATTGCAAAAGAACTTATCTTAAAATCTATTACAGCAAAACGCGCAAGAGAAGCAGCAAGAAACGCAAGAGAGTTAACAAGAAGAAAAAATGTTTTAGAAAACACAACACTTCCTGGCAAACTTGCTGATTGCAGCGAAAAAGACGCTTCTAAATGCGAAATTTATATAGTTGAGGGTGATTCTGCTGGTGGTACTGCAAAACAAGGCAGAGACAGGAGATTTCAGGCTATATTGCCATTAAGAGGTAAAATCTTAAACGTTGAAAAAGCAAGACTTAGCAGAGTTTTAGAAAATGAAGAAATTAAATCAATGATTACAGCTTTTGGTTGCGGAATTCATGAAGAGTTTAACGAAGCAAAATTAAGATATGACAAAATTATTTGTATGACCGATGCTGACGTTGACGGTAGCCATATTAGAATTCTTTTATTAACATTCTTCTATCGCTTTATGAGACCACTTATCGAAAAAGGTCATGTATATATTGCTCAACCACCATTGTATAAAGTTTCAAGGGGTAAAGATATTTCATATTTCTATTCAGATGATGAACTTAATGCTGAACTTGAAAGAGTAGGAAGTAAAAACGTAGAAATCCAAAGATATAAAGGTCTTGGCGAAATGTCAAGTGAACAACTTTGGGAAACAACTATGAGCCCAGAGCACCGTACATTACTTCAAGTTAAAATGGAAGATGCTGTTGAAGCTGATGCAATTTTCAATACTCTTATGGGTGAAAATCCAGAACTTAGAAGAGAATTTATTGAACAAAACGCAACAATTGTAAAAGACTTAGATATTTAATTTTTTAAAGGTTTAACTATGGTTGATTTAGATAAATTACAAAAAGAAGTTTATCAAAACAAAATAGATAAAGGTTTTGATATACGAGATAATAAAGAAAATATTTATAAACATTTTAACTTTATTCAAGGCGAAGTTGCCGAAGCTTTTGAAGCATATCATAAAGGTATGGATTCATTAGGTGAAGAATTAGCCGATGTGTGTTTATATATTTTAGGTTTATGTGAAATAAAAGGTATCAGCCTTGAAAAAGAAATTTTAAAAAAACTTGAAATTATAAAAAAACGCAAATATATAAAAGTAAACGGCGCTATGGTTAAAACAAAAAATTAACAAATATTAAAGGAAAAACATGGATAAAAAAGTTATTGTTGTTGCAACTGATTTGGAAGAAAGTTTAGTAAAACCTTTAACAAAATTAAAAATTATAAAAACTCAACCAGGCAGTAGCAATGTAATAGAAACTTTAAAAGATTTAGATAAAAACACAAAAATAATAAATGTTGGTTATGCAGGTAGTAATGTTTTACCAGTAGGAACCATTGTAAAAGTAAAAAATAGTCATCTTTATCATCCAAACGTAGAGTTTAAAGAACATTCTTATTCGTTGGGTGGAGAAGTTGACTGTTATACATCAAACGACTTTGTTTTGCAAACCACACTACAACAACCTGTTGTATTTGACATGGAATTAAATACAATTTGTGCCTTAGGTTTTGATGTGGTTTCATATAAAATTGTAAGTGATAATCTTTCATTAAAACAATATGAAAAAGTTGACTTAAATCAAAAATGGTTAGAATTATTTAATTTAATAGGGGAATAAAATAAAATGAAAAAACAAGATTATTCAAAAGAACTAGACCAAATTGTAGATAACACTAGGTATGTTAAAGTTCATTTAAATGATGAAATGAAAAAATCTTTCATCTCTTATGCTATGGCTGTTAACGTAAGCCGTGCTATTCCTGATGTAAGGGACGGTTTAAAACCAGTTCACCGTCGTATTTTATACGCTATGGGAGAACTTAACTTATCAAACGACAAGCCATTTAGAAAATGTGCTCGTATTGTTGGTGACGTTTTAGGTAAATACCACCCACACGGCGACTCAGCTGTTTATGAAGCTCTTGTAAGATTAGCTCAAGACTTTTCTATTAACGAGCCACTTGTTGCTGGTCAAGGTAACTTTGGTAGTATTGATGGTGATCCACCAGCTGCTCAACGTTATACTGAAGCAAAACTTTCAAAAATCGCTGGCGAAATGTTAAGAGAAATTGATAAAGAAACTGTTGATTTCTATCCTAACTTTGACGGAACATTACAACAACCAGTTGTTTTACCTTCACGCTTTCCAAACCTTTTAGTAAACGGTTCTGATGGTATTGCTGTAGGTATGGCAACAAATATTCCCCCACATAATCTAGGTGAAGTTATTGATGGTGTTATTGCACTTATCGATAACCCAGATGTTGAAATTGATGACCTTATTAAAATTATTCCTGCACCTGATTACCCAACAAAAGGTATTATTATGGGCAGAGCAGGTATCAGAAATGCTTATAAAACAGGTAGAGGCAACATTGTTTTAAGAGCAAGAACTGAAATTGAAGAAGAAGATAAAAGAAGTCGTATTATTGTTACCGAACTTCCTTATCAAGTTAACAAAGCAAAACTTATTGAACAAATTGCTAACCTTGTAAAAGAAAAGAAAATTGAAGGTATTAGTGATATTAAAGAAGAATCAGATAGAACTGGTATGAGAATTGTTATCGAAATTAAAAGAGATGCAAATCCACAAGTAGTTTTAAATCTTCTTTACAAACATACACCAATGCAACAAGGCAGCGGCATTATATTTTTAGCTCTTGTTGATGGCGAACCAAAAATCTTAAACTTAAAACAAATGCTTTACTATTATTTAGTTCACCAAAAAGAAATTATTACAAGAAGAACTAAATATGACCTTGAAAAAGCTCAAGAAAGAGCACATATCTTAGAAGGTCTTGCAATAGCTTTAGCTAACGTTGACGAAGTTGTTAAAATTATTAAAAAGAGTAGCGATAAAGTTGATGCTAATGAAAAATTAAGACAAAAATTCTTACTTAGCGAAAAACAAGCAACAGCTATTCTTGAAATGCGTTTACAACGACTAACCAGTCTTGAAGTTCAAAAAATTAAAGAAGAATTAAGCGCACTTCATATTCAAATAGCAGAATATAAGGCAATTTTAAAAAGCGAACAAAGAGTTCTTGATATTGTTAAAACAGAACTTACTGAAGTTAAAGAAAAATATGCAACAGAAAGACAAAGCGAAATCAGTGTTGACTTTAACGATATTGATGTTGAAGACCTTATTGAAAAAGAAGACGTTGTTATTTCTCTTACTCACTTTGGTTATGTTAAACGTCAACCAGTTGCCGAGTATAAAGCTCAAAAACGTGGTGGTGTTGGTGTAAGTGGACATAAAACAAAAGAAGAAGACTTTGTTGAAAAAATGTTCATTGCAAACACTCACGATAACTTATTGTTCTTTACAAGCAAAGGCAGAGTATTCTGTCAAAAAGCTTATACTATTCCTGAAGCACAAAAAACAGCTAAAGGTAGAGCAATCATTAACTTATTACAATTAAGTGAAAACGAAACAGTAACCGAAATTTTAAAAATGACAGATGAACTTAAAGGTTACTTAATTATGGCTACAAAAGGTGGCTTAATTAAAAAGACTTCTCTTGAAGAATTTAAACACATTAACAAAAATGGTAAAATTGCAATTAAACTTGTAGATGATGATCAACTTATCAGTGTTGATATAACAAATGGTCGCGACGAAGTTATTGTTGCAACACATGAAGGTAAATGTATTAGATTTAGTGAAGAAGATGTTAGAGAAATGGGTAGAAGTTCTCAAGGTGTTAAGAGTATTGACCTTAATAAAAAAGACTTTGTAGTTGATATGTCTGTAATGAAAAAAGGTTGTCAAATCTTAACAATTTCTGAAAACGGTTATGGTAAACGTAGTGATTCAAACGATTATCGTTTACAAATTCGTGGTGGTAAAGGTGTTAAGGCTGGTGTGTTTAACGAAAAAACTGGTAAGCTTGTAAACTTAAAACAAGTAAAAGTTGACCAAGACGTTATTTTAATTTCTGACAATGGTACTATTATTAGACTTATGGCAGATCAAATTAGCAAAATTGGTAGAGATACACAAGGTGTTAAGATTATGAGACTTAAAGATAAAAATTATAAAGTTGTATGTGCTTCTGTTACCGAACACGAAGAATATGACGAAGAAGACGACCCACAAGAATAATTAAATAAAAAAAATAAAAAGACTTGTTTAAATAAAAAACAGGTCTTTTTTTATAAAATAGTCATAATAAAACAAAATAAAAAATAAAAATAAAACATAAAACATTTTTCAATGTCAAAAAACAAAAGAGAAAACTAAAAGGCAAAAGGGGAAATGTTTATGGAAATTACAGAAAACAAAAATAACCAGAAAGCAGAAAAAACTTTTAACGAAAGTCAACTAGTGTTAAAAAACAGAATAAACTTAACTCTTTCTGGAGTAGAAAAAGTTTACGAAACAAATGAAAATAAAATACAATTAAAAGTTTCTAATTCTAACCTTTTAATAACTGGCGAAAACCTAAATATTTCAAGATTAGATGTAGAATCAGGAAACGTAAGTGTTGAAGGTAAAATAAACGAATTAAAATATTTGTCTAACGAAGGTAAAGGAAATATATTTAAAAAATTATTTAAATGATTTTATTTTCTAACTTCAACCACATAACTATTTTATGCTTATTTGTTTATATGGGGCTAATTTCAGGTCTTTTTTACAAATTAGTTGTTAATTTTAAAAATATATTAATAAAAAAAATAAAAAAAGCCTTAAAAGGCCCTTTAAACGAAAAAACAACAAAAAAACAAATAAACCTTCAACGGCAACCACAACAACAAAAAACAACCCCAAAAGAGCAAGAAAAAACACTATTAAAGAATAAAATTAAAAACAGTTTTAAAAATTTTTTGATTCTAACAAAAAACATACTACTAAAAATAACAATGTTTTTTATCAAGTTGTTTCCACATAGTGCTATTATTTTGTGTATAAGTATAAGTTATTTTATAAATTATAATTTAAACTTTGGTTACTTAAGGGTAATTTATGTTTTAATTTGGTTGTGTTCGTTTTTTAGTGCAAAAAGCCTTTATAATTTAGTTGCAAATTATTTTTTTGCCTTTTATAATTGGGTTATAAAAAGGAAAAATAAAAAATGTCAGAACCAAACGATAATAATAAAAGAAAAACAAAACTAATAATAGTTATGTTAATAGCAATTATTACTGTTTTGCTAGCAGGTATAGTGTATCAGTTTGTTGTTATTAAAAAATTAGAAAATAAAATTGAAAACAACACAAATTCTTGTGTAAAAGTAGTTGAAAATAACCATACTAACGAATTTTTAAAATACTAAAAATTTAATAAAAAAATTATAGTTTAGACTTGACTAAAAACTGTAATATTTTTATAATTAAGACATATATTGATAATAAAAGGGGTAAATCGATATGGCAAAAAAAGGTGATTATTTTGGTCTTA
>JAFWWV010000104.1 GCA_017523305.1 Clostridia bacterium | reverse complement strand
TTATCACTCAATATTAACACCTCCTTGTAAAAAGATTAAAGGCAAGACTTTTACATCTTGCCTCTGTGATAATTCTTAACCTGTTATCATATTTAGAATTTCTTTTGCAAATGTGATAATAACACCACCTGCTAATGTTAAAAAGCCATTTGCTCTTTGTGATGGGTCGTGGCTCTTTAATGATAAACCTATTTGAACAATACCAAATCCTAGTAAAATCATACCTATTGCTCTAATTAGTCCAAATATAAAGTTTGATAAGTTATTTACTACTGCCATAGGGTCATCTGCTGCTAAAACATTCATACTTGTTCCTATTGTTAAAGCAAAAATGCTAACTCCCATAACATACATTTTAAATAGTTTTTTTCCTTTACTGCTTAATTGTAATTTATTATTTTTTCTCATAATTCTATTCTCCTTTTCTTTTTAAATATTCTTCAATTTCATCAGAAGATATAATTTCATAATCTCCTGTGATATTTTCTAATTGTGTATAGTCATAATTATCAACATTTTCATCAAATATAATTGAGGCAACTGCTTGTTCTGTTCCTCCGTGTAAATAAGGTTTAGCCTTACCATCTGTTGTTTTACTTACATTAGGGTGTTTCAAAATATCATATTTAAAATCCATTATTGGTCTTTCCCCTCTTATAAATAAAAGTGCATATTTGTTATCTAATAATCTTACTTCGTCCGGAGTCATTAACTCTCTGCCACTTAATTGATAATTAGTTGAATAACTACCACTATGACCGGTACTTTTACCATAAGTGTCTAAATCAATAGTTTCTTTTCCTAAAAGTTCACTTACATATTTATGAGTTGATTGTTCATTACCACCTAAATATAAGAACTCATCACAATTTCCTACTATTGATTCCCATTGTTTTTCAAACAAGGCTTTTAATTGAGCCAAGTTTTGCAGAATAATGCTTACAGATACTTCTCTTGAACGCATTACACTTAATATCTTGTCAAAATCATCTGGTAGAGAAACATTGGCAAACTCGTCCATTACAAAATGAACGTGAACAGGCAAACTTCCACCATATTTATGATCTGCCAAAAAAAACAACTGTTGGAACAGTTGTGTATATAATATGCTTACTAAAAAATTAAAACTTGTATCATTATCTGGTATTAAAGCAAATAATGCTACTTTCTTTTCACCTAGTGATGGCAAGTCTAATTCATCAGTAGCAGTTAATGAGGCTAAACTTTGAAGATTAAACTTTTCTAATCTTGAAGCAAGTGTTATTTGAATAGATTTTAAAGTTTTTGCACTACCACTATGATAGTCCCTATAATATTTAACTGCTATATGCTCTGGGTCTTTTTCTTCTAATCTATTAAATAATACATCTAATGGACTTATATAACTATCATCATCTTCGTGTACTTCACCTGCTCTTAATAATTCCATTACCATTGGAAAGTTTTGTTCATCTTCCGGTGCCTCATATTTTAAATAAAATACTAACGCTAATAATAACATTGACGCAGCAGTATCCCAGAAAGGGTCATTTGATGATGAGCCTTTTGGTGTTGTTGCCTTAAACAAGTTAGTGACAAGTTTTTGAACATCATTATCACTTTTTAAATAGACAAAAGGATTATAACAAAAACTTCTATCCATATTTATTAAGTCTAATACTTTAACTTCATATCCTTGTTCTTCTAATAAATACCCTAAATCTCTTACTATTTCGCCTTTTGGGTCTAGTATTACAAATGAAGTATTACATTGCATAATATTAGGCTTACAATAAAATCTTGTTTTACCTGCACCACTACCACCACATACTAAAATGTTAAGATTTCTTCTGTGTTGTTTACCATTTAATCCTAATACAACATTCTGCGTTAATAATTTATTATTTGAAATGGGTTTCTGCATATATTTTTTATTTATTACACTAGCAACGCCCCATTTTGCAGAGCCGTGTTCTTCTTTTCTACGATAATTTTTTCTAGTAGAAAGATAAATACTTATTCCCATAATATAACCTAATATAAATATAAGAATAACTTTTAAACTATCATCACACCACGATAAATTAAAAGGACTCTCAATTAACTGTGGAAAGTCCTTAATTATCTGTGGTAGTCCACCATTTACTGATGGTGCAATTAAAATAGCGACCCATATCGTAGGAATTAAGCCAATAGCATATACCCATTTTGGTGTTTCGCTAGTAGTGACGCCTGTCATCTTTCCTCAAACATTTTACAAGAGGGCTTTTTTTTTCTGGGGCGTCTATTGCTTTTAATAAAACTTCATCAACAGGTGCAGTTTCTCTTTGTTGTTTTAGTAGTTGATTTCTAAATTCATTTAAAGCATTTATCAAAATCCCTATCTCATATTTATCTAATTCTAATACTTTGATATTCTCTTTCATTTAGTATCCTCCTATCTTTCGTGTTCTCTATTCTTTTGTTTAGAAACTTTTTCAAAATGTTGTGTCATTCTTGAATTTATATCACTCATTGAACTTCTCATTGATGTTAATTCGTTTCTAATTTCACTAGCACTCATAGTTTTTAATGAATCTGGAATAGTATTTATATCAATAGAAGATACCTCTACTCCATACTTTTTACATAGCATATAAGCAGTACACTTACATTTAAAATTATCTAGTTCTGGATTATTACTTTCTTCCATTCCTATTCTTGCAAGTTCTATTGCTACTTCTCTAAATGCTTTTTGTATATCATCAGTTTTACTTATATATAAAACATTATCTTCTTTGTTCCATTCTGCTAATCTATTACTATTTGAAATACTATCAACTATTTTCGGATCAACAGGACAGTCTGTGACTAACGCAGTTAATTTAGTTTTATCATCTATATTTTGTTTTACTAATGGTCTTGCAGTAGTCTGTGATATATCAAAAACTTTCTTTGGATTATATGAAGTAGCAGTTGTTCCATCTGCTCTTGTATATTGGTCGCCCGGCTCTAATATAATAATGCTTTTTTGTCCACCTTTTATAGACGCACCAATTTCTTTCCAGTCTGAATAATCTTTTAATTGAGTAGCATTAGGCATTTTATCAGTTATCAACAAAGCATTTCCTACTGAATATTTATCTAATCTACCTTGAACATCTAAATAAGTTTTAAACTTGTCAGTATCTTGCACTATTTCTTGTGCAACCCTATCCATTGTTTCATAAGCAGTTTTTCTTTCTTCTTGAACTCTTTTTATCCAAGCCTCTTTATCAAATGGTTTCTTTTCTTGTCGTGAATTACCATTTGCATTATTTATAATATCTTCAAATTCACTCATAAACTAATTCCCTCTTTCTTTTGATTTTTTACTTTTATTTTTAGGTTGTTGATGTTTTGTTGTTTTATTAGGTGTTGGCTTATCTTTTGGTTGGTCAGATTTTGCTAATTCTGCTTGTGCCTTTTGTTCTTCTTTAATAGTCTTTATTTCTTCTCTAACTGATGGCTTTTCAGATTTAGTACCCACATCTGCCTTTTTGTTGTCTAAGGTAGGCTCTAACGGAGGGTTTTTTTCCATTTTCGCCAACTCCGGGTTTGACATTTCGTTGCCCTCCTTTGCGATTGGTTTAGATAAAATGTCATCAACTAATTTTTCTTCAACACTCTTAATAATTACACCTTTATCTGCCTCTGCTTTACTATTTTTAGATTTTTGAATTTCATTCTTAATAGAAGCAGTATCAACAGTAGCAAGATTAAATCTTTCAACAATACGATTTATTTTACTTGCGTC